>JADLFD010000154.1 GCA_020845805.1 Verrucomicrobiales bacterium
CAGGTCTGGAGAAGCCCTGACGGACAGGAGCCACAGGATTCACAGGATGGCTCGAAAACGAGACCGCATCTTTGGAGTGCAAATCCCGCTCCGCCCCATGCTGCACCCCGGTTCGGTGACGCCCGTCTGGGCCGGTCATCCTGTGAATCCTGTTCACCCTGTCCTCCTCCCAAACCGCGACGGTAAGAGCCTGCCGACACAGGTCTGGAGAGGCCCTGACGGACAGGATTTACAGGATTCACAGGATGGCCCGAAAACCAGACCGCATCCTCGGAGCGCAAGTCCCGCACCGCCCAATCCTGCACCCCGGTTCGATGATGCCCGTCCGAGCCCTTCATCCTGTAAATCCTGTTCATCCTGTCCTTCTCCCCATCCACGACCGCAAAGCCTGCTGGACCAGGGTCGGAGAAGACCTGGCGGACAGGATGTACAGGATTCACAGGATGGCACGAAAACGAGGCCGCAACTTTGGAGTGCGGGCTCCGTCCCGCCCACTACTGCACCCCGCTTCTGTGACGCCCGTCTGGGCCGGTCATCCTGTTAATCCTGTTCATCCTGTCCTCCTCCCCAAGCCACGACAGTAAAAGCCTGCTGACACAGGTCTGGAGAAGCCCTGGCGGACAGGATTTACAGGATGGATGGTGGATTCGGCAGGGGCTGCACCCGCCCAGTCGCCCCCACCTCATCCAGGACATCCCGTTCGTCCGGACGTTCCAGCCTCCGGCAACCAAACTGTCCGGCACTCGAATTCGAGTACCGCGAGGCTTTCCTGTTGCACTTCAACCGCTCGCGCCGAGTATGGCCGCACATCGCGATACGCCATGAGTGATTCCTGGTATTACGCTGCCCAAGGGCAGCAAAACGGGCCGGTCTCCGACGAAGCGTTCGCGCAACTCGTGTCCGCGGGCACGATCCAGGAGGACACTCTGGTTTGGCGCGAAGGCATGGAGCAGTGGCAACCCCTGCGCGCCGTGGTGGACGCGCCGCGGCCTTCGGCGGCGGCCACGCCCGCGGAGCCTTCCGACCCGCCCACCATGTCAGACCGGTGTGTCTGCTGCGGGCGCCCGTACCCGCGCCAGGATCTGGTGATTCTCTCCGGCCGGTTGGTATGCGAGCTCTGCAAGCCGGAGTTCGTGGCCCGCATCCGTGAAGGGATGCCCTTGCCGCAGTCAGGACGCCGACGGGCCCGACCGGTGAATCCCGAGGCGCTGGTGGCGGAGGTGCGCGCGCGCGGCTACACGCTGGGCGTCAGCCCAATCCTCAGCCGCGCCTGGGAGCTGTACAAAGCCAGCTTCTGGCCCTCGGTGGCGGTCTCGGCCATCGCCATGATCCTCATCCAGGCCGCCAGCATGATTCCCTTCATCGGGGCGATCGTCGGGATCTTTGTCCAGGGACCGATCCTGGCGGGAATGTATCTGTTTTTTCTCAAGCGGGTCCGCGAGGAACGCGCCGAAGTCGGGGATGTGTTCTGGGGATTCAATGCCAACTGGTGGCGCTATCTGCTGACCGTGCTGGTGATGTCCGTGCCCATGTTCGCGCTGATGATCCTGGTCGCGGTTCCAGTGGGATTCGGTGTGGCCCTCTCCGCGGGCCAGGGGGGAGGTCCGCCCGACTGGGTGTGGTGGGTCGGGGTCCCGCTCTTCCTGCTGCTCTTTGCGGGCGCCGTCTACCTGCAGATCGCCGTGATCTTCGCCGTGCCACTGTGCGCCGATCTGGAACTGGGACCGGTGCAATCGGTGCTCACCAGCTTCCGGGTGGTGAACCTGCGCCTGGGCAGCATGATCCTCCTCTGCCTGGCACTGGGCGCGTTGATGATCGCCGGAATCCTCGCCCTCCTCATCGGCGTCTTCTTCGTGCTGCCGCTGTATTGGTACGCCATCGCCCTTGCCTACGAGGAGGCTTTTGCCCCGCGTGCGACACCCGGGACCGGACCCTTCGGGGGGCCGCTCGCGACCTGACGCGTTCATGGCCTTCGACCCGCGACGTCTCACCTGCCCGCGGTGCCAGGCGGACTGGCCGGAGGGGGAGGCCCATCGTTGCGCAGCCTGCGGGTTCACCCTGCACGCAGATTGGTTCCCCGCCGCGTTTCGTCCACGCACTGTCCCCGCACCAACCGGTGCGGCCGAGTCGCCCGGCAGCACGACCGACCCCGTCTGTTATCTGCACCCGCAGCGCCGCGCGTCCGTCCCCTGCGATCAGTGCGGGCGCCTGGTGTGCGGGCTATGCGAGGTCCAGGCAGGCCCGCGACACCTTTGTCCCCCTTGTTTTGATGCAGCGCAGACGCGGGCCGATGGGGAATTGCCGAGCTCGCGCACTTTGTATGGCCGCATTGCTCTCGGGTTGTCCGTGGTTCCGCTCTTTCCCCCGACGGCTCTGGCCGCGCTGGTGGTCCTGGCGGTGGGTCGCGGGAAACCAGGCAGTCTCGTGCGCCCCTCGAGGTTCCCCGCGCGTGTGGCGCTCGTCCTCGCCCTTCTGCAACTGACCGCCTTCTCCGTGTTGGTCGCCCTGGCGGCGTCGGGGGCTTTCGATTAACACGTCCATGGACCCGGAGGCGCACTCTCACCCCCAGCAGTACGAACCCCTTCGTGCGCGCGCGCGAATGCGGCCCCTCCCGCGTTGGGGCACCGCCGCGCTGGCCCTGGTCCTGGGGCCCCTCGCGTTTCTGGTGCGCGGATCGCGTCAGGAACTTTGGGACGGCGGGGATCATCTCCTGATCATCGAGGACAACGGTTACGCAGAGCGTTACCGGCGGGTGCGCTACCAGGAGGTCGAGGTGCTGCAGCATTGGCCCACCTCCGACTACCTCCAGGCGGCAGTGCTGCTCGCCCTGGGTGCCGTGGGTTACCTGGCGCTCGCGGGCTGGCTGTACCAAACCACAGACGGGGACTCGTTGGCCATCGGGCCGGCCGCGATCTTCGGCGTTTCCCTGGTTCTTGCCCTGGCGAGCCATCTGGTGCGCGGACCGACCACGCGGGTGCGCCTGCGGACGCGGGTGCAAGTGATCGAGCTTCCCGTCCTGGGCCGTCGACGGTTGGCGGATCGCGTCCTGCCTCGCCTGCGCGCCCGCATCAGCTCGGCCCAGGAAGATCTGGCGGGTGCGGCGACGGCGCCGCCCCAAGCCCCCACCGGCACGACCTGACTCCTCTCCCGCCCATGCCGCCGTCGTTCCATTGCGTCGTCCATTCCGATCGCGCCGCAGCGGCGCGTTGCCCGTCGTGTCGTGGGTTCTTCTGCGCGGAATGCGTGACCGAGCATGACGGGCGGATGCTGTGCGCGGAGTGCCTCCATCACGCGCGCCGACCGCGCGCGCGGGGCGCCGGCTGGATTCGCCGCGCGACCGGCTGGGTGGCGGTGGGCGCCGGGTTCCTGCTGGTTTGGCTGACCTTTCTGGCCCTGGGACGGTCCCTGGCCTCCCTGCCGGATCCGTCGCACGAGGAGACGCTCTGGAGGGAAACGCCGCTGAACACTCCCTGACACCCATGACTCGTCCCGGTGCCTTCGATGTGCTGCCTTCCGCCGTGGATCTGGTGGAAGGGGGCCTGTCGACCCTGCGCCGCCTCCCGCCCTGGGCGTGGGTGGCCCAACTGGCCGGCACGATTCCCTTCACCGTCGCCCTGATGTGGTTCGTAGCGGACATGTCGCATCATCCGCGAGCCCTGGATCACGTCGCGGGCAGCTCCCTGCTGGTGGCCGTCCTGTTCATGGTCTGCGCCGCGGGGCAGGCGGTGTTTGCGGTCGAGCTGCGGCGCCAACTGCAGGGCGGCGAGGCGCAGCGCTGGACGTTCGCGCGCTGGGCGCGGCTTCTTATTCCGCAATGGGCGTTGCAGTCCATCGCCGTGGTGGTCCTCCCCGTGAGCCTGTTTTTGCTCCTTCCGTTTCCGCTCACCTTCGCCTGGTTTCAGAACTTGGCCGTGCTGGGGGAGAGCGGTGACGGCCGCCTGCGCGCGACCGCCCGGCGTGCCTGGTCCCAGACCCGGCTCCAGGTGGCGGCGTTGTTTGAACTGATGGGCGTCTTGGCACTCGCGGCGCTGCTACTCGCCATTAATGTAGCGGTCGGCCTGCTGTCCGTGCCCCTGCTCCTGCGCACGCTGCTCGGGGTCGAGACCCACCTGAGTGTCAGCCTCGCCCTGGCGTTCAATGCGACGTATCTCTCGGTCGTCCTGGGCATCACCTGGGTGGTGCTGGATCCGGTGGTGAAGGCCGCCTTCGCACTGCGCGCGTTCCATGGCGATTCCCTGCGTACCGGGGAGGACCTCCTGCAGGCCTTTCCGACCGAGTCACGCGCCGCTCGGGGCGGGGGTGCCGCCGGTGCCTTGCGCGCGGTGCTCGCCCTGGTCGTCTGCCTCACTCTGGGGGGAAGGCAGGCCGAAGCCGCGGACGACGCCGCCCCCGTGGCTTCCCGTCCGGCCGCGATGGACCTGAACCGGGCGCTGGACGACGTCCTGGCGCGCCCCGAGTTTGCCTGGCGCCTGCCCCCGGCTCCGGTGATCGAGACCGACGTCGCCCAAGAACTTCCTGTGATCGCTCGGATTCAGGAGTTTCTCTTCCGCTGTGGCCGAGCCGTGCGGGATGCGCTTGGGAAGTTCCTGGAGTGGCTGGAACGGAACCTCGGAGGCAACCGTGCCGCGGCGCCCTCCAGCACCCCGGATTGGCTGGCCTGGCTCAACTCCCCTCAGGCCATCGCGGCCCTCGCGCTCCTGGTGCTCGCCGGCGGCGTGGCCTGGTTCTTTCTGAAGCGCGCGCGGGCCCGCGCCGTGGGCTCAGTGGCGGCAGTGAGTATTCCGATCCAGCCCGACCTCACAGCCGAGGAGGTGCTGGCCACGGACCTCCCCGCCGAAGACTGGCGCAGCCTGGCGGATGACCTGGTACGTCGCGGCGAGACCCGTCTGGCCATTCGTGCGGTGTACCTCTCGACCCTCGCCGAGCTGGCGGCGCGCAGTCTCATCGCCATCGCGCGATTCAAGTCGAATGCCGATTACGTGGCCGAATTCAAACGCCGGCCTCGGACCCGGTCCGAGTCGCTAGATGGATTCCGCCGGCTGGTGCACGCCTTCGAGTGCGTCTGGTACGGGGCGCATCCGGCGTCGCCAGAGGCCTACGAGACCGCGACGCGGGAGGCACGGAGGGCTCGCGAATGAAGACCCGCCGCACGAGCGCCGTCCTGCTGCCACGACTCGCCGCGTGCGCCCTGGTCCTCGCGGGCCTGGCCCTGAGTTGGCAGCTGCTGGTGCTGCGTCACCGCTCCGGCACCAGTCACCCGCCCTACTCGTCCCACCGGGCGGACCCGCTTGGAGCGAGGGTGCTCCACGAGGCCCTGGGCAGCCTTCGCGATACCCACGTAGTCAGACTGGAGGACACCGCAGCGGGTCTCGACACCCCCACCGCGACCACCTTGCTGGTGCTGGGTCTGGACGCACCGGAAACCGGAGCCCTGCCCGAGTCCCTGGCCCGGTCCATCGAGGCGTTCGCGCACGCCGGCGGGCGCGTGGTGGTGGCACTGACACCCCTGCCCCGGGAAACCTGGGCCACCCGGCGCGCGGAACGACGGGCGCGCACCGGCCCCGGATCCCCCGGCACCGAGGACGCCCTGGACCCGCCTGCTTCGCTGCGCGAGCGGTGGGGATTCGACCTCGCCTATGACTGGCTACCCCTGGCCGCCGATGGCTCCGGTTCCCTCCAACCCGCACGGGCCACGGCCTCCCCGCTGGGTGCGGCGGCCTCCCTGCCCACCGAGCTCGATTGGCGAACGGGCGTCCGGCTCAGTCTGCTGTCCACGAACTGGCAAGTGCTCTACCTCGTGGGCGATCAGCCGGTGCTCGCGCAGCGGCGCTGGGGTGCCGGCGAACTTTGTGTGACCACCGACGCGTATCCCTTCAGCAACGAAGGCATGGTCAAGGATCGGCACCCCGGACTTCTCGCGTGGTTTCTGGGGGAACGGCGCATCGTTGCTTTCGAAGAAACGCACCTGGGCACCGAACGCTCCGGCGGCGTGGCGGTGCTCGCGCGGCACTACCGCCTGCATGGATTCCTGGTGGGCGCCCTGCTCGTCCTCGGCCTGGCGGTGCTGCGCGCCCAATGGCCCTTGGTGCCGCGCACCAGAACCGGCAACACGGAAGATGAGGTCGCTGGACTCGCGTCGGACGCCGGCCTGGCTTCCCTGGTGCAACGCGCCATCCCGAGTGAGGAACTTCCTCGGCTCGCGTTGGAGGAATGGACGCGCAGCGTGGGGAATCATCACCCCGGCTGGACGCCGCTCCTCGGCCAGTTGGCCCAGCAGGTGCAGCAAGATGCCGCGCGGGGCAGCC
>JADLFD010000155.1 GCA_020845805.1 Verrucomicrobiales bacterium
AGCTCACCCGTGACAACCACGGTCGCGATCATCACGGTCGCTGCTTCTCCAACTGGATCGCCGGCGGCGGTGTGAAACCCGGCCTCGTCTACGGAGAAACCGACGACTACTGCTACAACATCGTCGACAAGCCGGTGCACATCCACGACTTCAACACCACGCTCCTCCACTGCCTCGGCATCGACCACACGAAGCTCACCTACCGCTTCCAGGGACGCGATTTCCGCCTCACCGACGTCCACGGAGAACTGGTCAAGGGCATCCTCGCCTGACGCGCCCCCCAGCGTTGCCGTCCGGCTCTCAGTTCGCCAGCGGGAGCTCCAGGGTGAAGGTCGCCCCCGTGCCCGGTCCGTCGCTGTGCGCGCGCAACACGCCGCGCAGATCCTGCGCTGCCAACGCCGCGCTATGGAGCCCGAACCCATGCCCGTTCTCCCGCGTGGTGAACCCATGCTGAAACAAACGCTCCATGTTTTCCCGCGGGATGCCCTTGCCGTTGTCGGCTACCTCCAGACGCACCCCGCCCGGCGTGCGATGGATCCGCACCGCGATCCTTTTCTCGGGAGCGCCCGATTCGTCACACGCCTGGCGCGCATTGCGCAGCAGGTTCACCACGATTTGCAGCACTTTGTGCCGATCCACCGAGACCGCGGGAAGTGCCGAATGGATGTCGCGCACCACCCGGATGCTGCTGCGCGCCAGTGCGGCTGAGTTGATCCGCAGGGCATCTTCAACCAGGGCGGGCAGTTCCAGGAGCTCCTGGACTCCCCCCCGTTTGGCGTGGCTCTGCTGCATGGAGATCACCTCCTTGATGTGCTCCACATTCCGACCGAGCTGATCCAACTCGCTCAACAGCACCTGCCGTTCCCGCGAGAGCTGGACCGATAGCTTCTGCAGATAGGTGGGCACCTCGCGTCCGGCCCGGTCCTGCGTCAGGTAATCGCCCAACTGCTCGCGATGCTCCTCCAACAGACCCGCAACGCGCGTGAGGTTGGGCGCACTCGAACGCTTCAGGGTGTCGCTGATCACCTGCGTGGACACACTCACGCTGGTCAACACGTTGCCCACGTTGTGCAGCACCCCCGTGGCCACTTCCGCCATGCCCGCCTGCCGCGAAGCACGAACCAACTGGTCGTTGATCGACTCGACCTGCGCCTCGGTCGCCCTCCGCGCGGTGACGTCCTGCATGGCCCCGATGACGCGTGTCACGACTCCCGCCGCATCTCGCATGAGACACGCGCGGTCGACCACCTCCGCCAACGTGCCATCCTCACGCCTCACCCGATATTCGCACTCCCAGGTTCCCTGCCCCGACGCCATCGCCTCACGCAAGCTGTGCTCCACGCGCGCAGCGTCCTCCGCATGCCAGCGCGTGCGCCGCAGGCCAGAGAAGGTGGCGTCCTCGGCGGTGCGACAACCGAACACACGTTCGAAATTCTGGTTCCACCACACCGCACCGCTGGCCACGTCCCAGTCCCATATCACGTCATTGGCGGTTTCCGTGACCAACTCGAACCGGCGGTTGCTTTGACGCAATTCCGCCTGCGCCCGGGCCTGCTCCTGGATCACGCGCTCCAATTCGGCGTTGGCCGTCCGAAGGCGTGATTCGGCCTCCACCACACGGCGATGCTTCCGCGAGAGGGTCAGCCCCCAAAGCGTGGCCACGGTCGCGGCCAGCACCCCCACCGCCGCCGCCCATTGCACGCGCTTCAGACTCCAGAAAGCCGGACGCGCCACCACACGGATGTCGCTCGAACTCCGTAAGGCAATCTCCACTCCCGTCCCCAGGGGGGCATCCCCCGGAACAGGCAGGCACACGCCCGTCACTTCAACCCATGATCCAGACACTGCCGGGACGGCGCCAAAAGTGCCCGGCTCCCCTTCCCACCGCGCGCGCACCCCCGTCCGACCCACCTCCAAATCCAACCGCACCTGGCCCGGCACGGATTCGGAGTCCAACAACCGCCCCTCGACCCGGACCAATTGCCCATCATGCGCTCCCAGATCCTCAGCGCCGACCAGGGGAGCGTCGACCCGTAGCCCGCCCCCTCCGACCCTGCGGTACACCGCCTCCCGCATCACCACGCGACGACCTTGCCGCCCTGGAATGCCGACCACATCCACTCGATCCCCGGGCCTCAGCGGATCTGCCGACCGACTCAGCACCTGCATCGAACCCGCCCCTTCTCCCAGCACCAGCCAGCGCCCAGGCCGATGCACCAGGACCACGCCCGAAACCTTCAGCCGACGCACCGGCCCATTCATCGCGCCCTGCGAGATGACCCCTCCCAGGGTGCTCCGTTCTTCCTCGAACGGATCCGCCGGTGCCGGTCGCAGCACCTCGATCGAATCCGCCGAAGGTACCAACATTCGCACCCCGATCATCCGATTGCTGCGGTTGATCACAACATCGCAAACCCCGCTCAGACGCAGCATGGCTCCCAACTGCTTTCCCAGTCCCGCCGCCACCGGGGCCAGGGCTTCGAACTCCCCTCCACCCCCCACCAGGGTCAGGCGATCCACCCCCCGCTCGGAACGCGCCTCCCGAAGATAGCCGCGCATCTCGGACCACAGCGCGTACGGCGCCCCCGTCTGCGCCTCCTCCAAAGCCATCGATCGGGCGGACGGCATCCCGCGATACCCGTCGTTCACCCAGCCCTCCACCTCCACGGCCGGACTGAACTCGCCCGCCACCACTCGACCCTCGAGAATCACGCCCGTCCCCGGCTCCGGTAAACCCGCGGAACGCCCCGGGGCCAGGCTCACCCGCACCCCCCCGCTGGAGTCCTGCAGAAAGAACTGGGCCTGCTCTGGGTCCACCCAGGTCACCACGCCACGCAGCGATACCGGCACCCCCAAACTGACCTCCGCCGCCCCTAACTCGCGCACGTCCTGCGCCAAACGCAATCGCCTGACCAACCTGCCCGGAAGCCCCACCGGTTGGCCCACCTCGCTCGCCCGCCGTCGAAAGGTGGCCTGCGAAAGCCGGAACTCAGCCCCCACCAGGGCGGGATACCCAATCGCCTCCACCCACATCCCCGGCTCGGCACCCAGTCGTTGCGGCGTCGGTATGACCACTTCCCCGCTCTCATCCCGCACCCGCAACGAAAGGCCGCTGCGCAGCTCGTGGACCCGGCCCACGACCCGGACCAGGTTCGTGGACGGTGCCGACGCCAATTCCGCAATCGGCGCGGTGGGCAGGCTGAACCTCGGATCATCCACGAGCCAGTGGCGCAGCGTGATGGCGGTCAGGCCGTCAATCCAGATCTCGTACTGCCCATTCGCATCGCTGGCCGCCGGCTTGAAGGTGCAGACACCGCGAAACCCGATCACCGCCCCTTTCAGCTGCGGAATCGGCACGCGTGAGCCCAATCGAACGTAAGCGGTGCTGGTCCACTCCCCCGCCACCAGGCGCAAGCGGATGTGCTGGCTGTCCGCGTCGACCTGTTCATCCACCAGCGCCTCGGCCTCGAGGAGCGCTTGATTCCACTGCACCGAGGGAATCTCCGCCCAAGCCAGTCGCTTGGGTACCACCGTCGACACCCCCACAACCTTCATCGTCGTGCGCTCCCAGTTGATCTCGCTCCGGGCGGGAACGGCATACCCCTCGAGCAGCACCTGGTCCCCGGATTTCACCGGCAGCGCACGGCTGCCGGGCAGGAGGTAGCAAGGCAGCCCGTCCTCCTCCAGCCACAGCCCGCGCCACTCCGGATCGTAGTAGTTGATGGATACGGTGGCGCGCAGCGGAAGCTCCTCGGCCACCCCCTCGGCTCGGCATCGCCAGAAGTGAGCCAAGTTGGTCAACACGAGAGGTGTGCGGGGGGGGGGCCCCGGCTCGGCCGCCCCCACCGTCAGCCCCAAGAGCGCCGGCCCAAGAATGACCCAGGCCAGCCGACGGATCCTCCGCCAAGTGGCCTCCCTTCCCTGCTTTGCCTCGCGTTTCACAAGCCCTTCACCTCCACGGCGGATCCAACCTCGAGGGAGGCCAATCCAACCGATCAAATCTTGCCCGTCCAGCCACCACGCAGCCCTGCTCACCCGCGGCCGCCGCCCCGCACCAATCCCGCAGGCTTTCGTCAATTGACCGTGTCCGGTCCTTGAACCGGCACTTCCAGCGTGAAGCAAGCGCCCCGCCCAGGACCGTCACTCTGCACTCGCAGGGTGCCTCCCAGTTCGCGAGCGGCGAGCGCCGCGCTGTGCAGTCCGAAACCATGCCCCTCCTTGCGGGTGGTGAATCCGTGCCCGAAAATCCGCACCAGATTCTCCGCGGGAATTCCCACTCCGTTGTCAGCCACTTCGATGGTCACCCGGCGGCCCTCCTCAGCCGGGCGAACGCGGAGATCGATGCGCCGGTCCTCGCGGCCCGATTCGTCACAGGCGTACTTCGCGTTCCGGATGAGGTTCACCAGGATCTGCAGGACCTTGTGCCGATCGATGGTCACCTTCGGCACCGCGGGATCATAGTCGCGCACCGCCACCACCTGGTGTCGTACCAGGGCACCCTCGTTGATGCGCAGGGCATCCTCCACCACCTCCGCCAGGGGCAGGGTCTCCGACACCCCGGCGACCTTGGCGTAACCCTGCTGCATGACGACGATCTCCCTGATGTGATCGATGTTCCGTCCCAACGAATCCAGTTCCCGCAGCAAACCCTGCCGCTCGCGCGTCAGTTCCCCGCTCAACTGACCCAGGTAAGCCGGCACGGCGCGTCCGCGCGGATCCTGGGTGAGGAATCCGCCTGGATCCTCCCGGTGCTGTTCGAACAGGTCCACCAGTCTCGACAACTGGCCGATGGAGGAGTTCCGCACCCGGTCCGTGAGCAGTTGCGTCGAGACGTTCACGCTGTTCAGCACGTTGCCCACGTTGTGCAGCACGCTGGTCGCCACCTCCGCCATGCCGGCCTGCCGCGAGGCACGGAGAAGATCCCGATGAATGGACTCCAATGCCTGCTCCGCTTCGCGCCGCTCACTCACATCCTGCATCGAACCGATCACCCGCCGGGCGCATCCCTCGGCGTCGCGCAGCACCACGGCGCGATCGTGCACGTGCGCAAAAGTTCCGTCCCGCTTCCGGAAACGGTAGTCGATGCACCAGGTCGAACTCCCGGTCGCCAGCGCCTCCTTCAGACTCTCGTTGACCCGGCCCAGATCCTCGGGATGCAGGCGCGCTCGCCACGCGGTGGCGCGGGTCCTCCCGTCCTCGGGCAGACTCCCAAAGGCCAGATCGAAATTCTCATTCCACCAGATGCCGTCCTCGGCCAGATCCCAGTCCCAGATCACATCGAAGGTCACCCTCGCGACCACCTCGAATCGACGATGGCTCGCGGACAACTCGTCCTGCGATTGCTTGCGTTCCCGCACCTCCTCCTCCAGTTCCGCGGTCCGGCGTTTGACGCGCTCCTCGAGATCGTCGTTGGTCAACCGCAGCGCCATCTCGGCCTCGCGCAGCCGCCGATTGGAGCGGGCCAGCGTGAGCCCCCAACCCATGGCGCCCAACACGGCGGTCAGCATGACCCCGGAAACCACCGCCACCCTCCGTGGGGTCCACCACGGAGCCGGTTGCAGTTCCACCAAGTCGGAAGGCTGCCGCAGGAGAATTTCAAAGTGCGACAATTGCCCCTGCTCATCCCGCACCTGCCGAAACAATCCGGTCACCCCCAGTCGCGCCCCGGGCTCCACGGTGGCGCCGTCCCAAACCACCGCCCCCGTCCCCTCCCAGAGCGCTTCGAAAACGCCGTGCTCGTCCTGCAACTCCACGCGCACAGCGCGCTCCGTGCGCACAAACTCCACCGCCCTTCCGGACATGCGCACGAGTTTCCCGTCCCACTCCGGACTCGCCCGTGCCGAGGACTCCAGACTCGAGGGCGCGGAGGGCGTCGCCGCGCCAATTTTTCGAAAGCGGCCTTCCCGCATGATCGCCTCCCGCGCCTGCCATCCCGGGATCCCTACCAACTCAATCCGATCCCCGGGATGCAACAGATCCTCCTGGCGACTCAGTACCTTCACCGACTCCTCTCCGTCCGCCACCTGGAGCCAGCGCCCCGGCCGTTGAAACAACACCTCGCCCGCGATCTTGATGCGCTGACCAAAGCCCCTCTGGCTGCGAAGCTGGGCCAGGCTCGATGCCGACACCGTCGCGCCCGCAAACGGATCCGGCGGAGCGGCGGTCAACACCTCGACCTGCCCCCGCGAGGGGACGAGGAATCGAGCGCCGCCTGACGGTCCCCTTGCCTCGAGCAGCAAGTCGCACACCCCTCGCAGCCGAACCACGGCCCCACTCCACTCCGGCAACTCACCCTCCGCTGGCAGACGCGCTTCAAACTCCCCCGTGGGGGTCACCAACTCGACTCGGTCCTCCCCTTCCTCCCGCATGACCGAGCGCACATAGCCGCGCATCTCCGACCACATCCCATACGGAGCCCCCGTCAGGGCCTCCTCGAGGATCAAGGTTCTCGGTCGCGGCAGGATGCGGTTTCCCTCCAACCACCAACGTTGGCCCACCACCTGCGGAACCATCGGCCCCGCCCCAGTCACCCCCTCCACCCACACCGACTGTCCCGACGACGGAACCGCGGCGCTGTCTCCCGGTCCCATCTCCACCCGCACCCCGCCGCTCGCATCCTGAAAGAAGAAATGACGCACTCCCTCCCGCGACCAGGTCACCACCCCGCGCAGCACCACGGGATCCCCAGCCACCGCCTCTTCCTGACTCATCTCCCGAACCTGATCCGCCAAACGTCTCTTCCGGACCACCCCATTCCTCCGCCCCGCCGGGGAGGTGGTCGGATTCACGGGCTCCCGATAGATCCCCCCGACCAGTTCCAATCCCACCCCGGAGACGCGCGGGTATCCCGTCGCTTCCACACGCTGTCCCGCGGTCAACGGCAGGCTCTGCGCCCCCAGCACCAGCACTTGCCCCGTGTCGTCCCGCAGCGTCAATGACCGCCCAACGTCCTGGCTGTGGACCAGCCCGGCCACGCGAACCATCCGATTGGTGGGTGCGGCGAAGAGATCGTCCACCGCGGTGATCGGCGCAGCGAAATGCGCCTCCTCATCGAGCCAGCCCAGCACCTCAATGTCACCCGGGCTCGAAACCCAAAGCTCATAACTCACGGTCTTCTCCGGAGCACCGCGCTTGATGGAAAACAGGCCCCGATACCGGATCCGCGCCCCCTTCCATTGCGGCACCTCCGCCATGGGCGGGAGTTGCACAAAGGCCGTGCCCGACCATTCCCCAGCCACCAACCCTAGCTTGGTGTGGGTCGCGTCAATGTCTGACTGCGCCTCCACCCATGCCTCCCCGGTCACCAGACAAAGATCGGCGGTGTCCTCCGGCGCGGCACTTGAGGTCAGTGCGACATACCGATTGGTGGCCAATCCCACGACGCTCAGCTTCGAACGTTCCCAAAGCACTTCCTGCCGCCCAGGACGAACGTAGCCTTGGAGCTCCACCACTTCCCCCGCCTCGATGGGGAGTCTCTGTGTGCTGGCGGTGAGATAGGATCCGCGCCCATCGTCCGCCACCCAGAGCACCCGCCACTCGGCATCGTAATGGTTAACCACGAATCGTATCTGCGCCGGGAACTCGAGATCGCCCGAGGTGCCGGCGAGACTCCAAAACTGGGCCAGGTTGGTGACCAGAGTACTCGACGAGGTCAAAGATGAGGACGCGGCCGTGACCGTGGCCGCGCTCAGGCGCCCGTGATCCGCGCAGAGGATTTGCCACCCCAGCAAGATCAGAACCCGAAGTCCCCACAGCCCTTCCATCCCCATCGGTGACGGCCAGGAACGCTGGCGCGCCAGGCATGACGGGGGAAGGAATGGTTCCAGGCGGTAGTTCAACGGACCGAGGCCATCTCAGATCCCCTCCAGGCGCATCCCATCGTGATGCCCGAAGCGCCCCGGCAATGGGTCTATCGGAGCCCCCGGGCCGGAGCTTGATCCCCTCTCCACCTCCCCGCCCGTCGCTAACCGGGAGCGGCTCCCCCGGCACGTCGCACCAATCCCACGCGACGCCACGCGCGCTGCACGGCAGGATCCCGCTCCAGCGTGCGCCAGATCAGGCCGCTGCGCAGGTTCTCCGCCTGCAACAAGCTGATCCCCACGTCGATGCCCACCACGTCCGGGTTCACCCAGCCGTTCCCAGGATGGAAGGCGTCCACCAACCCATACCTCTGCCAGATGCGCTCCCCGTACCGTGCACGCTGGTGGCGCAGGGTCCGGAGGCAGGCCTCCGGCAGAAAGGGAAGCGATCCCGCCGCCGCACAGGGGACAATGGTCCCATCCAGGGGCCCCGCATCCGGCGGACCGCCCCAGCCCACATAGCCTTTTTGCGAATCGCTCGAGGTCACGCCCCACAGGTCCTCCGACCACCACGGAAATCGATCGCGGCGCTCCAGACTCCACGCGAGATGCGCGCGGGTGGCCGCCACCGAGTTGGCGAACCAATCGACCCCGGCGTCGTCGCGTCCCCGGAAATCGAACCACGCCTGCGCGAACTGGTGCACGAACAGCGGCGCCGGAGACCACACGAACCGCTGGCCCCCATACTCGCGCACCGGCCGGCTCCACGCACGCCACGTCCGCACGTCCACCGGGTGGGTGGGCGACCCGATCGCGAGCAGATAGAGCAGCATCAACTCGCAGTAGTGGTCCCAGCGGCTGCGGAGAAATCCCTTTTCGGGCGTCCACCCCATCGAGAACGTGTCGGCCCCATCCAGCATCCACGGCCACTCGACGCGCTCATAGAGCTCCGTCGCCCACTGCTGAATCTCGGCATCGGAAAAATGCGCCCGGCAGCACAGGACACCGCACAGCAACAACGCGGTATCGATGGACGAAAGCTCGCACTTCCAGATTCGTTCGCCCGTGCCCCAGTCATGGAAGTGATAGAAGAACCCGCGTTCGTGCGGCAACTCGTGCCGCAGATGTCGCAGCGTGCGCCGCACCTGAAGGCGGGCGGCATCGTGCGACAACCACCCGCGCGCTTCGGCCACGCACAGCGCCCCCAGCCCAAACCCGGTGGCCGCAATGCTCGCGACCCGACGCGCCTCCGGTTGGCCGTTCGCCAGCCGACGATCCAGCACCTGGCCCGTCTGCGGATGGGCCGCCTCGGTGAAGAACCGGGAGCCCGCCCGGCCGAACTCCTCCAACCATGACTCGTCGGAGGCGTCGAGCCTCGCCCCCGGCGCGCCGCTCCGACCCGCCGTGGCGCCGCGCGGCGAAGCACAGCCCGCACCAGCCCCCGCGACCGCACCCGCCACCCATCCCATCCCGGCAAGAAACGTCCGGCGATGCATGGCGCCCTCTCATTCCGGGCGCACGCTCCGCACCGCGGCCATGAAGGCCGCGGCCCGCCGGGTCAGTTCCGGCCAGTTCTGGTCACGCAGAATCTCCGCGGAAACCAGCGACGAACCGGCACCCAGGGCGGCACAACCAGCGTTCAGAAAATCCACCACGTTGCTCAGGTCCACACCCCCGGTAGGGACCAGGCGCAAATGCGGCAGCGGGGCACGCACCGCCTTCACAAACGCGGGCCCGAGGCTGTCGGCCGGAAACAGCTTCACGAAATCGCTGCCCGCCTCGTAGGCGAGCTGGGCTTCCGTGGGGGTGAAGGCCCCCAACATGACGGGCACGTCGGCGGCATGGCAGAGCGGGACCATGCCCGTGCGCAGGATGGGGCTGACCACGAACTCGGCCCCCGCATCCAGTGCGCCACGGCAGGTGATGTTCTCCAGGACCGTGCCCACGCCGACCATGGCCCGCGCCCCCAGCGCCGCCCGGGCGTCGCGGATGGCGTTCAAGGCGTCCGGAGTGGTGGTGGTGACTTCAATGGCCGTCACGCCCCCCGCGACCAGCGCCTCGCTGAGCGGGACCACCAGATCGCGGCGTGGCGCGCGCACCACCGCGATGATCGCCGCCCGCGTCAGTCGCTGGACTCGTTCCTGTCGCTTGTTCATAGCCTGATCCTCATGACCCGAGCCGCGCTCACGCCGGTTCTCCGGCGGCGCACCGGCCGTCGCTCCGATACGCCTCCGCCAACAGCGTGATGGGATGCGCGACGCGCACCGGCACACCCGCCGCCCGGCAGCCGTTGATCAACTGCAGCAGGCAGCCCGGGTTGCCCGTCGCCACCACGCCCACGCCCGTCGCACGGATGTGCCCGACCTTGCGATCGAGCAACTGGCCAGCCATCTCGGGTTGCGTGAGATTGTAGATGCCCGCGCTACCACAGCACCAGCTCGACTCGGGCAGTTCCACCAGTTCCACCCCCGGGATGGCGCGCAGGACCTGGCGCGGCTGGACCACCACCTTCTGCCCATGGCTCAGGTGGCAGGACTCGTGATAGGTCACTCGCAACCCCGGGGCGGACGAAGCAGCCGGCGGACGGATACCCAGACCGATCAGGTACTCGTGGATGTCCTTCACCTTGGCGTCCCACAACCGCGCCCTGGCCGCATACGCCGCGTCGTCAGCCAGAAGCTTGGAGTAGTGCTTCAGATGCGAGCCGCACCCGCCGGCGTTGCTGATGATGGCGTCGAATGACTCGGGCGGCAGCAGATCGATCATGCGCCGCGCCAACTGCTGCGCCAGGGTCCACTCGCCGTTGTGCGCGTGCAACGACCCGCAGCACGGCTGATCGGGAGGGGTGTGAACCTCGCACCCGTTCCGCACCAGCACCTCCGCGGTGTCCAGGTTCACATCGCTGAACAGCAGATCCTGAGCGCACCCCGTGAGCAACGCCACCCGCGCCCGTCGCTCACCCTGCGCGGGGATCACCCGGGCGATGAGTTCGTTGGAGAATTTGCGGCACACCGGCGGCGTCATGGCCTCCAGCTCG
This sequence comes from Verrucomicrobiales bacterium, assembly GCA_020845805.1. Classification (GTDB taxonomy): domain Bacteria; phylum Verrucomicrobiota; class Verrucomicrobiia; order Limisphaerales; family CAIMTB01; genus CAIMTB01. The sequence continues at coordinate 10,837 of JADLFD010000155.1, forward strand.
CGCAGGCGCTTCGGCAGCAAGCGCAGGATCCCACTCCCGCGCACCAGCGCCTGCCCACCCAACTCCTGGTATAGACGCATGGCCCGCCCCACCGCCGTCAGGCGCGGATGCTCCATGAACAGCCACTTCACCGTCAGGCCGCGGATCACCGATCGGCGCGGCGAGTGGAGCACCCCCGACTCCTCCACCTCCGCGCGCGCGTGCTCGAACAACTCGGCGTAATTCACCCCGGCCGGACACGCGGTCATGCACGCGAGGCACCCCAGGCAGAAGTACATCTCTTCTCCGAAAGTTCGGGTGGCCTCCAGCTCACCATCCGCGATGGAACGCATCAGCGCGATGCGCCCGCGCGGACTGTGCCGCTCGAGCTTGGTCGCGTCGTAGGTCGGACAGGTGGGCAGACACATGCCGCAATGCATGCACTGCTGCACCACGGACTAGTCGAGCGCCTGAAGATGCGAGAGACGCGCGGGAGAGGTCCCTGGGCTGGCGGGATTCATGGAATCTGTCCGGGGCTGATCACAAGTCGCAGCATGCCCTGCACCAGATCGTCGGTGTCGACGCGGATCAAGGCACCCTTCGGAACCGGCAGGCGGTCTTCGGGCGGCCCACCCAACAGCCTCCGCAGGTGCATCCCCAGCGAAGGTTCGTGGCCCACCAACAGGATCGTGGCCGAACGCGGCAGTCGCTTGAGCCACCGGCTGAAGGAAATCTCCGTGGTGCCATTCGTCAACGCACGCACCTCGCGAAGCTTGGATCGCGCCCGCGCCGGCAGCCGTGACCTCACCAACTCCGCGGTCTCCACCGCGCGCACCAGCGGACTGGAAAAGACGAGGTCGAAACGCACCCCGGTCTCGCGCAGGAACCGGCCAATTCGACGCGCATCCCGTCGCCCCTTCGCGGTCAGGCATCGCCGGGAGTCCACCGCGGCCTCGCCGGCTTCGGTGTGGCGGAGAAAATAAATCTTCATGGATTGCGTGTGCGTTGACCGTCTCCCGGCATCCCGGTGTCGCTGCCGCTAGCGCTGATCATCGGGCTCCCCGAACACCGATCGCAACTTGGTCAGCAGCCACCCTATGGTGCCCAGCACCCCCACCGCCAGCAGCGTCCCCACGAACGTGTCCCAGCGACGCGACTCGGGCATGCGCACCATCGCCAGGATAAACCCCGCCACCAGGATCCCGCCCAGCACCGCCAGCGTGGTCAGGACCCGCCGCCGTAGCTGGCCCGCCTCCGCCTCCCGGGACGGACCTCGCGCCAGCCGCCACAGGCTCCGTGCCAACCACCACCCCGCCGCCATCCCGGCCCCCGCGCACAGCACCGCCACCACGCCGAACTCCAACTCGAGGGTCGGATTCACCTGCCGCACCGCCCCGAGCACCCCCGCCATCGTCCCCAGCCCGATGGCCGCGCACACCGGCGCCACCACCTCCCACAAATCCGGAGATCCGGGAGCAGGCCCTGAGGGCGGTTTCACGGGTCGAACATCTTTCCCGGATTCAGGATCGCATGCGGATCCAGCACCCGGCGCAGTTCGCGCATCACGCGCATCGAGGCGTCCCCGGCGAACTTCGGCAGGAATTCCTTCTTCGCCACGCCGATCCCATGCTCCCCAGTGATCGTGCCCCCCAACCGGATGGCCTCGTCGAAGATCTCCTTGAACGCCTCGTGCACCCGCGCCATCTCGGCGGTATTGCGTTCGTCGGTGAGAAACGTGGGATGCAGATTCCCGTCGCCCATGTGACCGAAGGTGCCGATGCGCAACCCGTGCTTGCGGGCCACTTGCTCGACAAAACGGATCATGCGCGCCAACTCGCTGCGGGGCACGGTGGCGTCCTCGAGAATCGTGGTCGGCGCCACCCGCGCCAGCGCGGAAAACGCCGAGCGCCGCGCCGAAGCCAACCGGTTGGCCTCGGCCTCGTCCTTCGCCACCCGCACCTCCATCGCCCCGTTGCGCCGGGCCAGCGACTCCATCTGCGCCGCCTCCTCCGCCACCGCTGCCGGGTGCCCGTCAGTTTCCATCAGCAGCAGCGCCTCGCAGTCCAGTGGCAAACCCACCTTCGCAAAATCCTCCACGCACGCGATGGTGGTGCGATCCAGGAACTCCAGGGTGCACGGGATGATTTTGGCCGCGATGATGTCCGACACCGTCTGGGCCGCGCGATCCATCTGATCGAACGTGGCGACGAGCGTTTTCTTCGCGGCCGGCTTGGGCAGCAGTCGCAGCAGTACCTTGGTGATCACACCCAACGTGCCTTCCGATCCGATGAACAGATCGCGCAGCGAGTACCCGGCCACGTCCTTCACGCACTTGTTCCCGGTCCACAACACCTCGCCGTCGGGCAAAACCACCTCGAGCCCCATGACATAGTTGCGCGTGATGCCGTACTTGAGGCCGCGCAGCCCACCCGAGTTCTCCGCCACGTTCCCGCCAATGGTGGAGATCTTCATCGAACCGGGATCCGGCGGGTAGAACAGCCCCATCCCCGCGGCGGCATCCGCGATGGTCACCGTGGTCACGCCGCACTCGGCGAGCAGGGTCAAGTTGGCCGCGTCCACCTCCAGGATGCGCCCCATCTTGGTCAGGCAGAGCACGATCCCGTGGGGCGACGGCAGGCTCCCGCCGCTCAGCCCGGTGCCGGAACCGCGCGTGATCACCGGGACCCGCGCCTCGTTGGCCCAGCGCAGAACGTCCGCGACCTCGGAAGTCGAGTGCGCGAAAACCACCGCCTCCGGCATCGCACGCAATGCCGCCGTGCCGTCGAACGAATACGGAATCAGATCCTCGCGCGCGGTGAGGACATTTTCCGCGCCTACCAGGCTGGCGAGGCGCCCGCGGGTTGCCGTGTCGAGTGCCATGGGAAACAGACCTTTGCCCGCCGACTGAGATTGACGACCCACCGCGGCCCGTCACCTCCCGGGCTCCCGGGAGGCACGCCGCCCAACCCACGCGCAGCCGGCCTCCGCGTCGGGTTCCACCCCTTACCTTCTCACCTTCCCCCCCCTTCTCCCTCACATCATGCTCAAGAGAGTGTCCGCCATGTCCGAGGGCGTGGCCGCCACCTTGATGCCCGCCGCCTCGAACGCCGCGATCTTGGCTTCCGCCGTCCCCTTCCCGCCGGAAATGATGGCGCCCGCGTGACCCATGCGACGGCCAGGAGGCGCCGTCGCTCCGGCGATGAAGCCCGCCACCGGCTTCGTCCCGTTCACCTTCACCCACTCCGCCGCCTCCTCCTCCGCCGACCCGCCGATCTCACCAATCATGATGATCCCGTGCGTTTCAGGGTCCGCCATGAACATCTGAATCACATCCAGATGCGACGTGCCGTTCACCGGGTCTCCCCCGATCCCGACGCAGGTGCTCTGTCCCACGCCACGGCAAGTCAGCTGCCACACGGCCTCGTACGTGAGTGTTCCGGACCGCGACACCACGCCGATGTGGCCCTTCTTATGGATGTACCCGGGGGCAATCCCGATGCGGCAGCCACCCTGGGACTTGTCTCCCGTCCCCGGCGTGACCACACCCGGGCAGTTGGGCCCGATCAAACGGGTCTTAGACCCGCCCAAACCACGCTTCACCCGGATCATGTCCACCACGGGAATACCCTCCGTGATGCAAACCACCAAATCCAACCCGGCGTCCGCCCCCTCCAGGATCGCATCAGCCGCGAAGGCCGGAGGGACAAACACGGCACTGGCGGTAGCCCCCGTGGCCGCCACCGCTTCGCCCACGGTGTCGAACACCGGGACCGAATACCCCTCGTGCGTGAACGCCTGACCGCCCTTTCCAGGCGTGACACCCGCCACCACCTGGGTGCCGTAGGCAAGCGACAGCTGCGTGTGCCGGGCGCCGAACCCACCCGTGATGCCCTGCACGAGCACCTTCGTCTTCTCAGTCACTAGAATGGCCATGAAATCCTCTCGGAAAACTAAACGGAACGTTGGGGGAATGCGAGGTCGCGGTCCTCAGGCCGCCACGGCCTTCACGACTTTGCGTGCGGCATCCGACATCGAATCGCCGCTGATGATGGTGAGGCCGGATTCCGCAAGGGTCCGCCGTCCCATCTCCACGTTGTTGCCTTCGAGCCTCACCACCAGGGGCAACGCCAGCTTGGTCTCCCGCGCCGCTTCCACGATGCCCTGGGCGATCACATTGCAGTCCATGATGCCACCGAAGATGTTGACCAGGATGCCGCGCACGTGCGGGTCGCTCAGGATGATGCCGAACGCCGCCGAAACCTGCTCCCGGGTGGCGCCACCGCCCACATCCAGGAAGTTCGCCGGAGAGCCTCCGAAGTGCTGAATGATGTCCATCGTGGCCATCGCCAGCCCCGCGCCGTTCACCAGACACGCGATATTGCCGTCCAGCTTGATGTAATTCAGCGAATGCCTGCTGGCCTCGATTTCCAGTGGTGCCTCCTCGCCCAGATCGCGCATGGCCTGAATCTCCGCATGCCGGTACAGCGCGTTGTCATCCAGGCCGATCTTGGCGTCCACCGCCACCAACCGCGGCTTGCCCTCCGGTCCGTCCACGATGCACAGCGGGTTGATCTCCACCATGGACGCGTCGCTCTGAACCCAGGTGTCGTACACGCCCTTGAGCAGCTTCCCCGCCTGGCTCATGAGCTCCCCCCGCAACCCCAGCGCCGCGGCAATCTTCCGACCCTGCCACGGTTGGAATCCAAGCGCCGGATCCACCACCACCTTCACAATCTTCTCCGGGGTCTTGGCCGCCACCTCCTCGATATCCACCCCGCCCTCGGTGCTCGCCATCACCACCGGCCGGCCCACCGCGCGATCGAGCAGCACGGCCAGGTAGAGCTCCTTGCGGATGTCCGGCGCGCCGGCGACCAGAACCTTCCGCACCAACCGGCCCTCGGGCCCGGTCTGCTTGGTCACCAGCACCTGGCCCAACATCTTGCCAGCCTTCTCGTGGACGTCCTCCACGCTGCGGCACAGTTTGACGCCCCCTTGAAAGCCGCTCTTGAACGTGCCCTTGCCGCGACCGCCCGCGTGAATCTGGGACTTCACCACCACCAAGGTCTGTCCGGACCCGAATAAGCGGGCGGCGGCCTCCCGCGCCGCTTCGGCGGTTTCGCAGACCTCTCCCTCGGGCACGGCGACGCCGTGGCGCTGTAGCAGTTGCTTGGCTTGGTACTCGTGGATGTTCATGGAAAGAAAACTCCTTGTGCGTTCACGGCCGCCGAGGGACAAAGCGCGAGGCAACTCCTTCGCTCAGAACTATGAAACCCCATCGCGGCACTCTGATTCTGGTACTCGGCATCCTGGGCCTGGTTATCTGTTTCCCCCTCGGCATCGCCGCCTGGATCATGGGACAAGGCGACCTCAAGGAAATGGACAGCGGCGTGATGGACCCCACTGGCCGTGGCATGACCTCGGCCGGTAAAATCATCGGCATCGTGGCCACCGTTCTGACCGCGCTCGGCCTGCTCGCGGGCATCGCCCTGTTCGCCATCGGCCTGCTCGGCGCCGCCACCGGCGCGGTGCACTGACCCCCTGGTCGTCGCTCGGGCCATGCGGGCCATGCGGGCCATGCCCCGCATGGCCTGGACTGCCCGGAATCCCCAGCACCTCTCGCCCCATCGCAGCCCGGGCCCGGCTGCGCCAGCCACCGCCCCAGACGCTCCTCGGAGCGCCCTGGCTGGTCGTCGTTGCCGCGTTGCATGGGCCGCCATTCCAGGACGAACCGGCCTAGCGGCTCTCCAGCGGCACGAACTTCAGCCCAACCGGTCCGGTGTACTGGCTCTGCGGCCGAATCAAACGGTTGTCCGTCAGTTGCTCCAGCACATTCGCCGTCCAACCAGCGGTGCGCGCAATGGCAAAGATCGGGGTGAACAGGTCGGTCGGAATCCCGAGCGAGTGGTACACGGTGGCCGAATAGAAATCGACGTTCGCGTTGAGCTGCTTCTTGGCGAGCATCAGCTCAGCGATCCGCTCGCTCATCTGGATCCACTTGGGATCCCCAAGCTTGGCGCTGAGCACCTGGGCCATGCGCTGCAAATGCGGAGCGCGAGGGTCGAGCACTTTGTAGACGCGGTGCCCAATGCCCATGATCTTCTTCTTCTGAGCCAACGCGTCGTCGATGTACGCGTCCACTTGGTCGAGCGTCCCAATCTCGAGCAGCATCTTGATCACCCCCTCGTTCGCGCCGCCATGCAGCGGCCCCTTGAGCGCGCCGATGGCCGAGGTGATCGCGGAATACATGTCGCTCAAGGTCGCCACCGTCACGCGTGCCGCAAAGGTCGACGCGTTCATGCCGTGCTCGGCATGCAGCACGTAGCACACGTCCATCGTCCCCTCGGTCTCCGCCGACGGCTTCTCCCCGTTCAACATATAGAGGAAGTTGGCGGCCTCCCCGAGGGAGCGATCCGGACCCAGCAGCGGCAGGCCCATCCGGTACCGGTGAAAATAGGCGGTGATCACGGGGATCTGCGCCACCAACCGCAAGGCCTTGCGCCGCTGCGCGTACATCGAGTCGTCATCGGCCGTGGTGTCGAAACATCCCAGGGCCGACACCGCGGTCCGGATGACGTGCATCGGCGGCGCCACCTTGGGGAACGAGCAAATCATCTCGGTGACCGCCTGAGGCAGGTCGCGGAAGGAAGCCAGGGCATCCTTCAGCTCCGCGAGCTCCGTGGCGTTCGGCAGCCGATCGTGATGCAAGAGGTGCACCACCTCTTCGTATGTCGCCTTGCCTGCAAGTTCGTCGATGTCGTACCCGCAGTAGATCAGCTTGCCGATATCGCCTCGGACATCACTGAGCCGCGTACTCGCCGCAACCACACCTTCAAGGCCGCGTGCTGGGGAACTGGAATTACTCATGCCGACGGGTTGTTCGTGAAATCTGGCGGGCCAATCTAGGAAGCCCGAGCCGCACGGTGCAATTGGAATTCCCAGAATTCCTAAATTTGGAGCGGGTTTCGTGACGTCGGATGGGGGTGATGGACGCCCATCCCGCTCCCCACGCCCCTGCTTGCCCCAGGATCGTGATGCCCGGCTTGAAGGCCAAGAGCGCTGCCCGCACTATCACCCGATTGAAGGCCCTAGGGCACGTCGTCACGCTGATCACCTGGCTCCTCGCCGGACCCGCTCTCCATGCCGCGTCGCTGACTGAGTACCGGGTGGGCGGACAAAACTACATCCGCCTCGTGGATTGGGCCCGATTGCACGGCCTGCGCTATTCGCGCACCACCGGCTCCCGCGAGGCGCACGCCCGCGACAACGACACCCACGTGGCCGTCCAGATCGACGCCAGCCGCATCGAGTTCAACGAAATCGCGGTCTGGCTCTCCTCCCCGGTCCTCCTCGCGGACGGCCAGGTGGTCGTCTCCAGCCTCGATGTGCGCGGCGTCCTGGATCCCCTCCTTCACCCCCGCAAAGCCATCCCCGGCCGCCGTATCAAGACGGTCTGTCTTGACCCCGGCCACGGAGGCAAAGCACCCGGACAAAAATCCGGCAGTCGCCTGGAGAAAACCTATACCCTCGCCCTCGCCGAGGAGGTCCGCTCCCGCCTTATCAAAGCCGGATTCAACGTGGTCATGACCCGGCGCTCCGATGAATTCGTCGACCTCCCCGAACGCAACGCCATCGCCAGCCGGTTTCAGGCCGATCTGTTTGTCAGTCTGCATTACAATGCCTCGCCCGACGGCGGATCCGAGGCGGGTGGCGTCGAGGTCTATGCCATGACGCCGGCAGGCACGCGCTCCACCAATATCAGCAACGACATCGGGCCGCTCCACGCCTGGGCAGGCAATGAGTTTGACGCCGACAATGTCCAACTGGCCTACCAACTCCAGCGTTCGCTGGTGCAGCGCCTCTCCGGCACCCAGGACCGCGGGGTGCGTCGCGCCCGCTTTATCGTCCTACGCCTTGCGGAGATGCCCGCCGTGCTCATCGAAGCCGGGTTCATGTCCAACCCCGGTGACGCGCGCTGGATCTATAGTGATACCGGCCGCAAACGCACCGCCCAGGCCATCGCCGACGGCATCAGCGCCTACAAACGCGCGGTCGAACGCCCTCCCACCCCCAATCCCCCCTCCCCTCAGCGCACCACGAGTTCCAACTCATCCAGCAGCAGCGATGTCCCGGACTCCGCCCGAAACTGAATCGAAAACCAGTCCACGCCCCGCGGATCCAGACGCGGCAGGTCCTCCAGCGCCAGTTCCACCCGGGTCCAGGTCGAACCCACCTCCCACTCCCGTGTCGCCCCATGCACCGCCATCCGGTCCGTTCCCGTTCCCACGTGTAACGCCAGCTTCAGCGACCCCGGATTGCGCGTGGTCTTGGCCACGAACCGTATGGCCCGGACGCCAAATTCCTCCAGCATCCAGCCGCGGATCTGGGGCGTGCCGATCGTGACCGAACCGCGGCCGGGCGGCACTTCCACCCGCAGGGAGGCACCCCCCAGCCACGCCTCCTCCGAGCGTGCCAACGCCGCGCCCGCCGCCCGCGCCGACACCAGTTCCCAGGCCGCCAC
>JADLFD010000156.1 GCA_020845805.1 Verrucomicrobiales bacterium
GAGGAGGGAGGGACGATTGGTTTGGATCAGTGTCATGGTTTTTTCTCCGGTTGACCGTTGTGCCACGGGAGTTGCTTGAGCCATGCCACTCCTCGAAGGAGGCAGAAGAAATCGGTAACTTAAACAAGCCAAACACCTTGCATAAACAGCCCCTGCCTCCCTCCCGACCCTCGACACGCGCCATAGTGGCACATCAGTTTTATCAAGAAATAGTGTGCGTCACTATGACTCTATCCGGGCTTCAGAACACTTTTGCGGGGGTGGTCGGACGTGCGGGTGGTGTCGCCACGGGGTCGGGTGAGGAAGGCAAGGCGTGGTGGAGAGCCGGCGCAGCGCGGCGCGGCGTGGCACAGCCCAGCACCGCACCTAGAACGGAAGGAGGGGACCGCATCGACCGCCACGGGAAGGCGGCGGAATGCGACTTCAGTCACCCCCGAAATTCCCGCCGCAGGGGGTCCGCTCCCCGGAACCAACAGGACCGACAGGGCTACGCGGCGGCCCGTGCCTGACGGCGGCGCAGGAGGGGCTGCGATTCACCGCGCACGACGGCGGCATTCACGGTGACGCTTTCGATCTCCGGGTTGCCCGGAATTTCGAACATCTGCTCCAGCATCAGTTTCTCGAGGATGCCCCGAAGCGCCCTCGCGCCGGTGCCCTTCTTCATCGCCTGCAGGGCGATCTCGCGGACGGCGTCCGGCGTGAACACCAACTCCACGTCGTCCATCGAGAAGAGTTTGGCGAACTGCTTGGTCAGTGCGTTTTTGGGCTCGGTGAGGATGATCGACATCTGCTCCTCGTTGAGCGGCTCGAGCACGCTCAGAATCGGGAGCCGGCCCACGAATTCCGGAATGAACCCGAAGGCGAGGAGATCCTCGGGCTCGGTCAGCTCCATGACCCGCTGCGGGTCATGGGCCACGTCGGCAGCCTCCGAGACCGCGGTTCCGAACCCCAGGACACGACGTCCGGCACGCCGCTGGACGATGCGATCGAGACCCACGAAGGCGCCGCCGCACAGGAACAGGATGCCGCTGGTATCCACCCGGATGTAATCCTGCTGCGGGTGCTTGCGGCCCCCCTGGGGCGGGACGTTGCAGATGGTCCCTTCCAGGATCTTGAGCAGCGCCTGTTGCACGCCTTCGCCCGAGACATCGCGCGTGATGGAGACGTTCTCCGTCTTGCGCGCGATCTTGTCGATCTCGTCGATGTACACGATGCCCAGCTGGGCACGACGCACATCGTAATCCGCGTTCTGCAGAAGCCGGAGGATGATGTTCTCCACGTCCTCGCCCACATAGCCCGCCTCGGTCAGCGAGGTGGCGTCGGCAATGGCAAACGGAACATCCAGGAACCGCGCCAGGGTGCGGGCGAGCAGGGTCTTGCCACAGCCCGTGGGCCCGATGAGCAGGATGTTGCTTTTCTCGAGTTCCACGCCATCGGACGGCGGGGGCGGAGGCGATTCCTTGCCGGAGGCATCCTTGCCCGGGACCGCGGGCGGGTTGGCGACGATGCGCTTGTAGTGGTTATGGACCGCCACGGCGAGGGTGCGCTTGGTGCGCTCCTGTCCGATGCAATACTGGTCGAGGTGCCGCTTGATGTCCGCCGGTTTAGGCACCGATAATTTCGGGGTGGGCTTCCGGTCGTCGGACACCAACTCCTTGTCGAGCACCTGCTTGCACACGCCCACACAGGCGTCGCAAATATAGACACCTGGACCGGCGATGAGCTTCTTCACCTCTGCGTGCGACTTGCCGCAGAAGCTGCACATCGTGAGTTGGGTGGGGCGCGCCACGAGAAGAGTTCGATCAGGCGGGTTTGGCCACGGGGTCGACGATCTGCTTGCGCGATTTCACGACCTCGTCGACCAGGCCATAGGCTTTCGCCTCGTCGGCGGACATGAACCGATCGCGGTCGGTGTCGCGGCCGATGCCGTCCAAGGTCTGTCCCGTGTGATGCGCCAGAATCTCGTTCAGACGGTCCTTGAGGCGAAGGATTTCCTTGGCCTGGATGCTGATATCGCTGGCCTGACCCTGCACGCCACCCCACGGCTGGTGGATCATGATCCGGGCGTTGGGAAGGGCATAGCGCTTCCCCTTCGATCCGGCGGCGAGCAACACCGCGCCCATGCTGGCGGCCTGTCCGATGCAGTAAGTGTTCACGTCGCAGGTCATGAACTGCATGGTGTCATAGATCGCGAGACCCGCCGTGACGCTCCCGCCTGGAGAGTTGATATACAGGTGGATGTCCTTCTTCGGATCGGTCATCTGCAGGAAGAGCAGCTGCGCGATGATGATGTTCGCCACCATGTCGTCCACCGGCGTGCCCAGGAAGATGATGCGATCCACCAGCAGGCGGGAATAGATGTCGTAGCCACGCTCGCCACGCCCCGTCTGTTCCACCACGTAGGGAATCAATAATCCGCCCTGGCTCTTCTCGTTCATCGGGCGGGAACCTAGTGGTGGGGGGGGGGACCGTCAAGAAACGGGCTTGCCCCCGGTAGCTTGACCGGGTCGACGCGGCCCGCAAACCTGACTGCGTCACCCTTGGTTTGCCTGGTTGTGCCCCCTGCCTTCCTCGTGCGCGTGGTGCGTGGCTTCCGGCACGCGACAGGAATGCCAACCACCAAGCCGCATGCCAACCCCCTACCGCATCTCATGAAACCCCAACCTCTCGCCTCCTCCATTCCTCTCGGCCCGCGGTCTCGCCGTACCTTCCTCAAAGCGGGCGCTGCCGCAGGGGCCGGGTTGCTGGTCGTGCCGCGCCATGTGATCGCGGCCAGCGGCGCCACCCCGCCGAGCGAGCGGGTCAACATCGCGGCCATCGGCGTCGGCGGCATGGGCGCAGGCGATATCGAGGCCGTGGCGGGCGACAACCACATCGTTGCCCTCTGCGATGTGGATCAGGTGCGTGCCGCCAGCACCATTCAGAAGCATCCCCGGGCGAAATTGTTCCGCGACTTCCGCAAGATGTTCGACGCGATGGAAAAGGAGATCGATGCCGTGATCGTGGCCACGCCGGACCACTTCCACGCCGTGGCTTCCATGGGAGCCATCCGCCGCGGCAAACACGTCTATTGTGAAAAACCGCTGGCGCACTCGGTCCACGAGGTTCGCGCCCTAATGAAGGCGGCCCAGGAACACAAGGTCGTTACGCAGCTGGGCAACCAGGGTCATTCCTTCGATTCCATCCGCGATTTCTGCGAATGGATTTGGGCCGGCGCCATCGGCCAAGTGCACACCATCCATGCCGGCTGTGCCGCCGTGAACTCCGGCCTCGATGACCTGCCCAAACTCAAGGACACACCCCAGGTCCCGGCCACCCTTGACTGGGATTTGTGGCTCGGGCCATCCGCCGAACGCCGTTATCACCCGGCCTACCTGCCGGGCACCTGGCGCGGTTGGGTGCCCTTCGGCAACGGCACGGTGGGAGACTGGGCCTGCCACGTCCTCGATCCCGTCTTCTGGGCGCTCGACCTGGGCGCCCCCACCTCGGTGGTCGCCCAAGTGAAAGACTACGACCCCGGCAAGCAGGGCGACGCCTTCCCCAAAGGCGAGATCCTCACCTACGAGTTTCCTGCCAGCGGCAACCGCGGGCCCATTACGCTGAAATGGCATAGCGGCACCGAGCGCATTCCGCGACCGGCCGACATGGACCCCGATGACAAGGCCATCGAAACCGGTGCCGTCGTCATGGGGAACAAGGGCACCATCGTCTACGGTTCCCACGGCGCGGGCGGTGTCCGCCTGATCCCGCACGCGCGAATGGATGCCTTCCAGAAGCCCGCGCGCACGTTGCCTCGCGTGAAGGAACATCACTGGGACTGGATCCAGGCCATTCGCAAGGGAGGCCGGGCGGGTTCCGACTTCTCCTACGGCGGACCGCTGACCGAACTCGCCATGCTGGGCGTCATCGCGATCAAGTTCCCGGGACAAAAGCTGGAGTGGGACTCGGCCGCCATGGCCTTCCGGAACTCCAAGGAAGCCACCGCCTGGGTCAACCCACCCTACCGCGCCGGTTGGAGCCTCTAAATGTCGCTTCATCCCGGACCAGTCGGCCGGTAGGGTGCACCGCCCATGGCCGAAACGCCCACTGTTGTCGCACGCTCCGATGGCCGCACACCGGACGCCTTGCGCCCCATCCGCTTCGAGAATGGCATCGCCCCCAACGCGCAGGGTTCCACCCTCATTCACTGGGGCGACACCCGCGTGATCTGCGGGGTGACCATTGAAGACGGCGTGCCGCGCTGGATGAAGGAACAACAGGTGGCCGGCGGCTGGCTCACCGCCGAGTACTCCATGCTCCCGTACTCCACCAAGGATCGCAAAGCGCGCGATATCACCAAGGGCCGGCTCGATGGACGCTCCTCAGAAATCCAGCGCCTGATCGGTCGGGCCATGCGCGCCGCCATCGACCTGGTGAAACTGGGTTCGCGCACCATCTGGATCGATTGCGATGTGCTCCAGGCCGACGGCGGAACGCGCACAGCGGCCATCTCTGGCGCGTGGGTGGCCGTGCATCTCGCCCTGCAGAAGCTCGTCGCCGAGGGCGAGCTCGCCGCCAACCCCATCGCCGAACAAGTGGCCGCGGTTTCCGTAGGCATCGTCCACGGTCACTCCATGCTCGACCTGTGCTACGTCGAGGACGCCGCCGCCGACGTCGACATGAATCTCATCATGACCGGCACCGGCCGTTTCATCGAACTCCAGGGCGCCGGGGAGGAGGCCACCTTCACCTCGGATCAGCTCGCGGCCATGCTGGCGCTCGGTCGGTCAGGTGTGGATCGGTTGATCGCCCTCCAACGACAGGCCATCGGCCTCGCCTGACCCCCGCCCCGCGCCCATGGAGTCGAATCCGACCCGAGTGCTGTTCCTCCGCCACGCCGAGGTGGAGGAAGCCTATCACCGCGTGTTTGGCGGACGCATCGACATGGCCATCTCCGCCCTGGGTCACCGTCAGGCGGCGGCCCTCGCGGAGTACGTGACGCGCAAGTTCACCCTCGACGCCATCTACGCCAGTCCGATGCAGCGTGTGCGCCTTACCCTCGCCCCACTGCTCGAGCGCACCCCCCGTCACACACCTGTCACGCTTGACGATCTGCGCGAGGTCGATTTCGGGGACTGGACCGGACTCCGCTGGCACCAGATCTCGGAGCGCTACGGGGTGACAGCCTACGACTGGCTCGATGCCCTTGAGCGCGGCACGATCCCGAACGCGGAGCCGGAGGAGTTGTTCCGGCGCCGCGTCGAGCGCGCGGTGCGTCGCGTGATCGCGGAGCAAGCGGGACGCACGGTGGTGGTGGCCTGCCATGGCGGCGTCGTCCGCATGGCGTTGTCAGTCCTGCTGGAGTTGCCCCTGCACAAGATGACCCACCTGGAGGTCGACTACGCGAGCCTCACCTGGGTGGATGTCACTCCCGATAAGGCCGAGCTGCAGTTGCACAATTTCACTCCCTGGCGGGACCTGTGAGGGGCGCGCAGTGGCATCGAGGCTAGGTCGAACGGCCCCGGTCCTGACGCGACGCTCCTTTCTCGCCGCGCGCTTCCCCGGCGCGCCGTGATCCGGCAGCATCCACGCCCAGCATGAACCCCGGCGACTGGAACCTCCTCACCCTCGCCCTGCTGGCGATCGCCGGTCTTGTCCTGCTCATCACACGCTGGAAGATCAACGCGTTCATCGCGCTCCTGCTGGCGTCCCTGGCCGTGGGATGCGGCGCCAGTCTGCTGGAGCACACCGTCCGTGTGGGGGATGTCGAGAGGACCTACTCGATGGCCGCGGTGACCAAGTCCTTTGCCGACGGCATGGGCGCCACCCTGGGCGGGATCGCGGCCATCATCGGGTTGGGCACCATGCTCGGCAAACTGCTCGCCGAATCCGGCGGGGCAGACGTCCTGGCACAACGGTTCGCACGGCTTTTCGGCGCCGCGCGCGTGCACTGGTGCCTGGTCGCCCTCGGCCTCGCCGTCGGGCTCGCCACGTGGTTCGCGGTGGGACTGCTGTTGCTGGTTCCCGTGCTGCTCACCCTGACCCGCCAGACGCGGCAGCCTTTCCTGCACCTTGCCCTGCCGCTGTTGTCCTGCCTTTCCGTCATGCACGGCCTCATGCCCCCACACCCGGGTCCGGTAGTGGCCGCCGAAGTGCTCCATGCCAGCATGGGTCACGTTCTGTTCTGGGGCTTCGTCATCGGCGTTCCTCTCGCATTGGCCGCCGGACCGATGCTCGCCTGGTTCATCGTGCCGCGGGTGCCAGCCGAAGCCCCCGCTCTCCCGAACCCCCCGCCCGGCGAGGGTGCAGGCGGCGCGGTCCCCCACACTCGGCGCACCCCCGGTTTCGCGCTGACCTTGTTCAGCATCCTGCTCCCCATCGCACTGATGCTCACGGCCACTGCAGCCGACCTGCTGCTCGCCAAGGGGAATGCTCTGCGGGAAACCGCCGGGTTCATCGGCCACCCCGTGCTCGCCCTTCTGGTGTCCGTCTTGTTCGCCTCCTGGTCGCTGGGCACACGCTGCGGGTTCGCGCGAGCCGACATTCTGCGATTCACCGAATCCTGCATCGCCACGGTGGGCATGACGCTGCTGGTGGTGGGCGGCGGCGGCGGCTTCGCCCGCGTGCTGCGTGACAGCGGCGTCGCCGAGGTGATCGGACGCGGCGCAGAACTCGCCCACCTGCCACCCCTCGTCTATGGCTGGCTGGTGGCGGCCTTCATCCGGGTGGCCACCGGCTCGGCCACCGTGGCCATCACCACCGCCTCGGGGCTGCTGGTCCCCGTCATGGCCCTGCATCCTGACTACAGCGAATCCCACCGCGCCCTGATCGTCGTCGCCTTGGGGTGCGGCTCGCTCTTCCTCTCCCATCTCAATGACGGCGGATTCTGGATCGTGAAGGACAGCCTCGGCCTCTCGGTCTCCCAGACGCTGCGCAGTTGGTCGGTCTGCGAAACCGTGGTCGGACTCCTCGGATTGCTCCTGACCTGGCTGGCCTTTGCTCTGGTGTGAGCCCTGCCGCGGGAAGTTCGCCCCCCTCCGCTTGGCCAGGCAACCGGCGAGAGCCTTCGGCCCGGGGCACGCCCGAAATCTCGCGTCGCACCACCCCACTCC
>JADLFD010000157.1 GCA_020845805.1 Verrucomicrobiales bacterium
AGCAGGCTCAAACCGGCGATGATCCCCCCGCTGATGCGCGCGTTGCGGATGCGGTGGTTGATGTCTTCCAGACGATTCTCCTGGGTCTCGAAGGTGAAATCCTCGATGCCGTGATGCGTCATCAGCAGGACGTTGCGCGCCTGCTGCAGCGCCGGCTCGAGGTGCTCCAGATCCTTCACCTTGATGTCGATGTCGGAGAGCTTCGGCTCCGGAACGCCCCCCCGCCCGGACGCGGACCGGAACTTCACCCACGCCGTGTTGAGCGGCATGTAGACCACGTTGTTCTTCCGCCAGAACGCGTCCCAATGCTTGCTCCGCCAGCCGCGCTGCCGGCTGACCCCGACGCTGTTGGTGTCGGATGATTTCGGCTCGTTCTTCGCGGCCTCGCGCTGCCGTTTGGTCTGCTCGCTCTCGTAATGACGGAACATGCCCACGATGGTGAACGGCTGCCCGTTGATCAGGATCTGCTCGCCAATGGGGAGGATCTCATGACCCGCCGACTCCGGGCTGCCGAAGAGCTCATCGCGGATGCCCGTGCCGATCACGCACACGCTGTGCGCATATTCCTCGTCGAGAGCGGTGAAGAACCGGCCGTGCTCGATCTCGAACAGGTTCATGTCCAGCACCTGCGGCCAGGCGCCCACCACCTCGGAGGGGTAGTGATCCTTGCCCCGCCGCGAGATCACCGCCCCAAAGACGCCCATCTCGGGGGATACGACCGTGAGCAGGGGCACGCTGTGGCGCAGGGCGAGCACGTCCCGCATGGTGCGGCCCGGAGCCATGTCGCGTAGATGCTCCTGAAACGCGGGCACCTCCTGTTCGCGGATCAGCACCTTGTTCAGACCGCCCATCGCGATCATCGCCTCCTTCATGCCCCGCTCCATCCCCTTCACGATCGCGGCCATGGCGATCAGGCTGGAAACACCCAGCACGATGCCCAGCATGGTCAGGATGGATCGGAACTTGTGCGTCCAGACCTCCTTCAGCCCGATGAGAATGGCGATATAGACCGTCATTCGTAGCGGAGGGCTTGGATGGGATGAAACCGCGAGGCGCGGATCGCCGGGTAAAGCCCGGCCAGGATCCCCACCAGCACGCTGAATCCGAAGGCCACGGACAACGACATCACGGTGACCTCGGGCGCGTTGTCGGTGGGAGTGAAGGCACCGATCAGCTGGACCACCCCGAAGGAGAAGCCGAGCCCGGCCACGCCGCCCATCATCGAGATGACCACCGATTCCACCAGGATCTGCAGGAAGATCAGTCCGGTGGTCGCGCCCACCGCCTTGCGGATGCCGATCTCACGCACGCGCTCCGAGATGCTCGCCAGCATGATGTTCATGATGCCGATGCCGCCCACGATCAGGCTGATGGCGGCGATGATCGTCCCGTTGGTGCGCGTCGCGCGGATGAAGGTGTTGATCTCCGCCGCCCAGTCCTCCTGGGTGCGGAAAGTGAAATCCTCGATGCCGCGATGCGAAAACATGAGGACATTGCGCGCCTGCTGCAGCGCGGGCTCCAGGTCCTCCATGCTCGGCACCCGAAAATGAACGGCCGAGAGCCGGTAATCCGCGACCGTGGGTTCGCTGGCGTTGGCGGCGGCGTTGGGATTCACGGTGGCCGCCCGGAACTTGAGGAACATGGTCTGGAGCGGGATCATCGCGGTGTAGTTCTTCATCCGGAAAATCCAGCCCCCGCCCCCGCCACGACCGCCCCAACCGCGGCTGCGTGACGGCCCCGTCGCCACCGTGTTGGTCTGGCCCGCAGTCTTCCGGTACTCGCGCTCCCGCCGGGCCTGCTCGCTTTCGTAGTGCTGCAACAAACCCACCACCGTGAACGACTGCCCGTTGATGGTGATGCGCTCCCCGATGGGAATGATCTCGCGTCCGGTCTCCTCCGGGGAGCCGAACAACTCGTCCCTCAGCCCCGTGCCAATCACGCACACGCTGCGCACCAACTCGTTATCCAGATCCGTGATCATCCGGCCGTGCTCGATCACGTGCTCGTTGACCTCCGCGTAGCCTGGCCACGTGCCCGCCAGAATGGTGGACCGCGTGTTGCGCCCCTGGTAGCTGAAGACCGCCGCAGCCCCCCCCCACCGCATGATCTCGTACGCCGGGACGATCTGCTTCAGCAGCGGCGCGTTGGCCTGCAACGCCTTGACGTCAGCCAAAGTGACGCCCACCGCCTGCTCGGCGAGATGCCGCTGCCAGACGGGAAGTTCGGACTGCGGCTCGAGCCGGATCTTCTCCAGCCCGCCGGTGGCCACCAGCGCTTCCTTCATCCCATTCTCCATGCCGCGCACGAGCGCGGACATCGCCACCAGGCTCGAGACACCGAGAATGATGCCGAACATGGTGAGGATCGACCGGGCCTTGTGAGCCCAGATCTCCTTGAGACCAACCAGCATGGCATTGCCCAAACCCATGTCGTCGTGATGGCGGGGACGAAACCTGGAACCACTTGAACGTCCGCGCGCCGCGGTGGCGAATCTGACGTGAAGCAGGGGTTTTTCAACCTGTCCGTGGCTCGACCCGCCCTTCCCCCCCAAGAACCCGGCCTCAACGCACCGGAATCCGCACGATCGTCCCAGGAAGAAGCCGGCGATCGTTCAAGGTGGGATTGGCCGATCGCAGCGCCCCCACGCTGATTCCATGCCGCCTCGCGATCGAGGCCAGCGTGTCGCCCACGGCAATCCGGTAGAACCGCGTTCCCGGCGTCGGTGTGAACGCACGCCCCGCGGCGGTCGCGGTCCGGGGTGTGGGCGCGGGTGTGCCCACTCCCGAGGTCGTGCCCCGCGGAGCACTCCCCTGCCCGGGCGACACCGTTCCCGACCGGGTCGGCACTGACGTTGCGGCGGCCGCGGAGGCCGCATTGGCGAGGGTCAATTCCTGGGTCAACCGCCTCACCTCGTTGCTCCAGGCCGTCCCCACCGCCACCCAGTTCGTCACCTGCGCCCGCAAGGCGAGGTTCTCGCGGCGCATGGCGTCCA
>JADLFD010000158.1 GCA_020845805.1 Verrucomicrobiales bacterium
CATGGGGAGGCGGATGGCCGCCGCGCTGGCGTTGGGATCGCGGACGAGCAAGGGCACCTGGTGGGTGACGGTCTTACCGTGGCCATCGTCCGCGGCAAGGAGGGCGCGGTACGCTCCCCCGGGCAGGTTTACGGTGGGCTCGGCCACTCCGTTGGTGCCTGAAGTGAAAGGCAGTTCGGATACCAATTCGGCGAGCTCCCAGCGGTCGGGATCGTTCTGATCCCGGGCATCCTCATCGCCTTCGGGACTCATGGGCACCTGCTCCTCCAGGGGCGCACGCTGGACGCGCTCCGGTTGACGCAGTCGGTGGATCTTGATCGTCCCGCGCGCGCGAACGCCCACATCGTCCAGGGTGCGGGTGGTGATGCGCAGCGTGACGGGTTGTCCGGCGACGGGCCATTCCGGTGCGGGGCATTGGATTTCCAAGGCGGCGGGTCCGAAACGCACCGTGCGGGAGGCGACGCGGGTCTCGCCGCTGGCATCCGTCACTTCGGCCTGAATCTCGAAGCTGAACGACGTGTCCGGCTGGGCTTGGGCCTGCGGGTCGGGCAGGGCGGTGAAGGACACCTCGAAGGATCCATCGGCTTTGGTGGTGGCATCGCCGTGCGCGATCTCCTGGGGGGCGTGGTGCCGTGGTCGGGTGCTGACACGCCAGCCCCACCAGGGTGGAAACCGCATTTGCCGGCGCACCGTCCAACGCACCTGGGCGGCGTCGACGGGCGTGCCGGCGTAGGTGGTGGCTCGGCCGGGGACGATCACCTCGGCCCCGAGGCGCCCGCCTTCCCGGGGGGCATCGAGCAAGGTTTCGAAGCGTGGGCGTTTGTATTCCTCGACCTGCACGGAATGCGCGCCGGGCGGGCCGTTTTCGATGGCGAGCGTGAACGAGCCGGTGAGGGTGCCGGGCGGTGTGGTGAACGAACCGGAGAAGGAGCCGTAGTCGTTGGCCCGATGGGAGGCGCGGCTGAGTTCCTGTCCGTTGGCGTCGCGCAGGAGGACGGTGACGGTTCGGTTGGAGAGGGTGAAGTAGGTTTGGTCACCCGGTCGGGAGAGGATGCAGATGCCTTTGTAATGGATTGATTGGCCGGGGCGATACAGGGCGCGATCGGTGAAGAAGAGGGTTTGCTCCTGAGGTCCCTGTGGGGAATCAAACTCGAAGGCCGCCACATCGCTGCTGGTGGCAATCACGCGGTTTCCGAGCGTCGCTTTGAAGAGGTGTCCCGGGGTGCGTGGGGCGGCGGCTCGGCCGCTGAAGGTGAAGGCTCCGTCGGCGTCGGAGCGCACGGCGGGGAGTGGCATGCGCGTGCCGTTGTCCCCCAGGTACCAGGCTTCCACACGCGCCCCTTCGACGGGAGTGCCCTGCTGGGCGTCGAGGACCCAGCCTTCGAAGAGTCCCCGGCGGGTTTGCACCACGAGAGCCAGGTCGCTCACCCAGAATGGCGTGTAGCTCACCTCGTTCTCCTCCTCGCCGAAATCGGCGCGACGGCTCGCGAGCAGGAAGTAGTAGCCGGCGGTGAGTTGGGACGGGACCGCCGAGCGGGTGCGGTGTTCCTTGAAGTCCGGGGTGGCCGGCAGGTCCACCGACCACGCGTGGACCGGCGTCTCCCGCAGCAGCGCGACGCGGTCCTGCGGCGTCATCTGTTCCGGACGGCGACGGCGGCGGTCGAGGAACTGATCCCAATCCGTGCGCACGACGCGGAAGAAGGCTTGGCGCTGGTTGGCGTGGTGGAGCGTGAGCTCGGGCCAGGGGGCGCACCAGACCTGCTCGGTCTGGACGCGCAATCGCGGGGTCTCGAGCAGGCGGACGAGGTTCTGGCAGAGCTTGCCGCCGGGTGAGTCGGGAAAGGCGCGGGCTCCCGCGGAGGCGAGACGGTGGGCTTCCGCGAGTTCACCGCGATGGCGGTGGAGTTCGGCGGCGGCATGGCGCGCGAGGGCGGAAATCTCGTGGTTCGCCTCGGTTTCGGCAAACACGCTGAGGGCCTGCAGGACGCGAACTTCGCGATCACCTCCGGTGGCGACATTGCCGGCGAAGCGGAGGCGCGCGAGGTCGGCATCGAGCAGAGCGGAGCGGTCCGTATCCCCGAGATGGCTGCGCAGAAGATCCTGGTAGAGCCGGATCGACTGGAACTCGACGCTGGGGGATTCTGGAGCCGCGGGGGTCCAGGCCAGGAACGCTGACCGGGGTGCGAACGCGGGTGAATCGACCGGAACGGTCCAGGCGTCTTCCGGTCGCGCGCCGGCCTGTTCCCCGCTCACATAGAACGCGAGCGCCTCATGGGCGAGGAAGTCGTAGAGCGTGGGGCGAAAGCGGTCGGGCACGGTGCCCGGTTGGAGAAACCCGTCGAACTGCGCGATGGGAAGGGAGCGCAGCGCCTCGGGTTGGGCCAGTGCAGCGGAGAACGAAGCGTCGATGGCGGCGAAAAGCCGACGCACATCCCAGGTGCGGAAATCGTCGGAAGGCGGCTCCTCGGAGGCGGTACGATTGCGGACGCGCCATTTGTTTTGTTCGAAGTAGGCCCAGTAGGAATGCGCCAGCAAGGCCTGCACCAGGGGGCGGACCGGTTCGGGCGCCTCGGGGAGCGCAGCCTGGTAGCGCAGGACCCGTTCCTCGGGGAGCCCGCCCTGGATCTGGGCTTCCAGTGTGACCCGTTGCGCGATGACGCGCGCGACTTCCCCCCAGGACTGCGCCGCGACCGCGGAAGCGAGGATGGGTTTCAGACGTTCCAGCGCGGTCTGCGGGAGACCTTGGTCCAGTGCGGCGCGGACCTCAGCCCATTGGGCGTCGCGCGGGCTGGCGGCAAATCCGGACAAGCTCATGAGAAGAAGGACGAAAAGAGCAGGGAGCCACGACTTCATAGGGTGCAATAGTTCCGTTCCGGATCCTGGGAGACCGTGGTCGGGAATCCATTCTCCTTGCCGTCCGCCCCCGGTCGCATGCGTTGACCCCAGGATATCCGCTCACGATTCACACAGTCCCTTAGACGGTCTCCGTGCCAGCATGCTCCCCCGGAACTTCGCCGGAGGAAAGATTCATCCGGGACGCGCGAGGGGGGGTATGCCCCGGGCGGCGGGGGCCGTGGGTTTCAGCCGGCGCATCGCG
Organism: Verrucomicrobiales bacterium; assembly: GCA_020845805.1. Taxonomy (GTDB): domain Bacteria; phylum Verrucomicrobiota; class Verrucomicrobiia; order Limisphaerales; family CAIMTB01; genus CAIMTB01. The sequence continues at coordinate 3,098 of JADLFD010000158.1, forward strand.
GCACTGGTCTTGGCCCCGGGTCTCTGCTAGAGCCTGCGCGTGATTTCCCCCAGGTCATCGAAGCCCGCGCTCGTGGGAGCGAGGTTCACGGCGGCGAAATGGGTGCGAGGGGTGATGTCGGCCCTTCTGATCTCCGCCGCGATGGGCCCGGTGCGCACGCGCGCGGCGGAAGTTTTTCAGCGCGAGATCGAACCCCTGTTCCTCGACCGCTGTTATGCGTGCCATGGCGAACGTCGCCAGGAATCGGGCTTGCGTCTCGACCTGCGTGAGGCCGCCTTGAAAGGGGGGGACCATGGGGCGTTGCTGGTGCCGGGTCGCAGTTCCGACTCCCTCCTGGTGAAGGTGGTGACCGGGCAGCACCCCGAGCTTCCGCGCATGCCGAAGAAAGGGGAACCGCTGTCAGAAGCCGAAGTGTCGCGGTTACGCGCCTGGATCGACGCCGGGGCTGAATGGCCGGCGGCGGCGGCGAAGGCCAGGCCGGCGGAGCATTGGGCCTTTCGCGCCCCGCGCCGTCCCTCCGTGCCGTCGGGAGCGGAGCATCCGATCGA
>JADLFD010000159.1 GCA_020845805.1 Verrucomicrobiales bacterium
CCAAGAGCTGCGCCCACCCCTTTGAGGGGGTTCACCCCACAGTCCTCGACGCACAACGGGTGCGCCGACGAAAAAGCCAGCCCGTCACCACCCCGATGGCCGCCAACCGGCCGACCGAAGGTTCCGGGATCACTGAGAACGCGTAGGCGACGTCGCCGCTCGCCACCACGCCGTCGGTCAAATGGGTACCCGTCGCTTCAAAGAGCAGCTCGTAGTTTCCGGGTTCGGTGAACCCCAGGTTCACGTGGCCATGACTCCCGGCCAGCAAAGAAAACCGATCACTGGCATTCACGCCGTCCCGCGAGTTCAGGTGAACGCTGATTTCGCCGAGTGAACCGACGGACCACGCCGCCACCGATCCCGGACCGCTGATGCCCTTGAGGGTAAGCGACAGGTTCCCCGACCATTCCGAGTCAGAGAGTTCTTCGGTGCCGAGCCCCAGGAACAGCAGCTCCGGATCCTGCGCCGCGGGCAGAATCCACAGCGGGGTTCCCGCCGACAGCCCCAGCGCCACTCCCAACCCGGCGGACGTCAGACGTCGCGCGGAGGCGTTGACCCCGAGCACCGCGTCTCCCGGGGAGTATTCGGTGTCCGATTCTTCGTCGTGCACATGCAGGTCGAAGGCACCCGCATCATAGCCAATGCCGATGTCCACATGGCCGCGGTTGAGCAGGGTCGCCGCCCCCGCAGGCGCCGCCCATCCCAGCAGAGCGCCCAAGGCCGCCACAGTGATGGGGATCACGGATAACTTCAGTTTCATCATGGGTAGGTGTTCAGGTTTCGGTGCGTTCAGGAAATCGTTGGCCCTATCTCGGTTACTCAGTCCAGCGGCGCCTCACTTCCGCCCATGCCCAGGCGACCACCAGCGTCGCGGACAGCAGCGCCACAATCAGCTGTCCCGGCGGGAGGTCGAGTTGGTGCGCAATCATCAAGCCTGCCGCCACGCCACCCACTCCCACTCCCGCCGAGACAAGGAAAAGCGAAGCCGACCGCCGGCACACATTGCGCGCCACCAACGGCGGCAGGGCCAGACAACCAAAGGTGAAGAGCAGACCGGAGGTCCGGATGGAAAGCCCCGCGGCCAACCCAAGAAACGTGGCCAAGCCCAAGGACCAGAGCGTCAGATTCATCCCCACCGAGGCGGCCATGGTCGGGTCGCTGAGCAGCAGCACCAGCCGGGAGCGGAACACGACCACCGCCACCACTGCAGCCACGGCGAGCGCGCCAAACCCCAGCACGTCGAAGCCACTTGCCCCGATCAGGCTCGAGGCCAGCAGCGCCTGCACCTGCTTCATTCCCAGCGCGCTCTGTGCCACCAGCAATACCGACAGACTCGCGGCCACGAGAAACACCCAGGCCGTCGCCTCTTCTCCGCCCCGGCGCACCGATCCGCGCGCAGCGGTGCACCATGCGGCGGCCAACCCCAGTCCCACACTGCCCACCGCGGGACTCACCACTCCAAACACCAAACTCACCGCCGCCCCCAGGGTCGCCGCCTGAGCCACCGCCGCCGCCAGGAACACCTGGCCTCGCGCCACCACCACCACGCCCATCAGCGACAGCACCAATCCCGACAGCAACGCCGTCAGGTACGTCTCGCGGAACATCGACCAGGCTTCCAGGAATCCACTCATGACATTACACGGGCGCGAGGTTGGGAACGAAGTTGAAGTCGGTTCCTGCGGCAGCCGCAGAGCCCGGCGTGCTGGATCCTCCGAGGTCGTTTGACGCCACCACCGAGCATCCCCCCACTCCGTCGCGCACGACGCGGACAGGCACGCCGAAGGTGCGCCCCAGATGCTCGTCAGTGAAGACTTCGGCCAGCGGACCCGAAACCACGCGCCCATGCTTGAACAACGCCGCATGCGTCGCCCGCTGCGCCGCGATCTGCAGGTCGTGCGTCACAAACACCACCGTGATGCGGTGCTCGCGATTGAGCCGCGTGATGGTCTCGAGCAGCCCCGTCGCCGCCGCGAGATCCAGTCCCGCAGTGGGTTCATCGACAATCAACAACAACGGGTCGCGTACCAGCGCACGGGCTACCAGGGCACGTTGCCGTTGCCCCCCCGACAGCGCCCAAAGGCTGCGATCGCGAAGCATCGGTATGCCCATCAACTCAAGCACACGCGCCAACCGCTGCGCCCGCTGCCGCGCCTCCAGGTTCAACCCCACAAAACCGCCCGACACAAACTCGGCCACCGTGGTCGGCAACGCCGCGTTCACCTCCACCTCCTGCGGGACAAAGGCGAGCCGCGTGCGCCTTTGGAAATCCGCCCGCAGCAACACCCGCCCACGGATCGGCCGGATCGCTCCCAGCAGGGCTTTGATCAGCGTGGTCTTGCCCTCGCCGTTCGATCCCAGAAGACACCAAAACTCCCCCTGCCCAATCCGCAGACTGACCTCGCGCAGGATGGCACGGCGCCCGTAGCCCAGCGTGGCCTGCTCCACCTGAAGCACCGGCTCAGGAGTCGTCGCGGCCCCCACGCCTGAGGCCGCAGCAGCCGCAGGCGGCGTGGTGATGGAGGTGCCTCGGCTCATCGCCCACCCTCCTGGAGCCCCTTCAACAGGTTTCCCATATTGAAAGTCACCATGTCGACATAGCTCGCGGTGCCCGGTCGCCCCCCCGTCTGGTGCGCCATGCCCACCACGCGCGCACCTGTCCGCTTCGCCACGAATTCCGCGTGCCGCCCATCAAAGTACGGAGCCATCAGCACCAGCGTCGTCTTGGATTCCTTCATCCTTCCGATCAATCCCTGCAAATGGGGCGTGGTCGGAGAAACACCCGGGCTCGGCTCGAGATAACCCAGCACCGTCAGACCGGTGCGCCTGGCGAAGTACGGCCACAAATCATGATCGCCCACAAACGCTTTGCCTCGGTACGCCGCCAGCGCAGCCATCCATCCGCCCAGAGCATGCCGTTCCTGGAACGCCTTGGTCTCCGCCGGTGTCTTCAGCCCTTCCCACTCCAGCAGCAGTTTCTCCACATCGTCCGACGCCGCGCACGCGGCACCCACCATCAGGGTGCCCAGACGAAGCGCCAAGGCGGCGTGGTTCCTCCCAAACTCCTCACGCCACTCCGGACGCAACGTCGCCAGCCGATCGCGAATGGCGCGGGCCGCTTTCAGCCCTTCAAGTGGGTCGAGCAGGTAGTGTGGATTGCCCTCCTCATGGAAACTGCCGGGCTGCGGCCGGCCCTCCTCACCCTCCAGCAATCGAACGCCCTGGCTCAGGTTGAGATTGCCTGGCTGCCCCGGCTTCACGCCGGCGTTCTTGACCGTCTGCATCAGCCGCTCGAGCCAGGCGTTCTCCAGCCCCAGACCCACCTGCAGATAGAGATCCGCCTTCTCCAACTCCCGGCTGAAACTGGGCTTCAGTTCAATCTCGTGCGGATCTTCGGGACCTGAACTGAAGCACACGACGCGCACCCGCGCCCCACCCACCTCCTTGGCGAGGCTCTCCAAATCCGGGGTCGAAGTGCACACATTCAAAACCGCCGCCGCCTGGGCGGCGAGGCCCGTCAGGAGGACCGCCGCGACGCGCAGCAGGCGTCCAAACCAGGACACTGATCTTCGGGGAAATGCGTTCATGGTACCGCCATGGGACCCGCCGCACGCGCGGACAGGCCGGGGAGCGAGCCACACAGTGGCCGCGTCGTTCAGGTTGATGTGGGGAGGAGGCCGGGA
>JADLFD010000160.1 GCA_020845805.1 Verrucomicrobiales bacterium
AGTCCAACCCGATGGTGCCCGCGGCAGCCTCGCGTTTGCGCGCCCGGTGGTAGCGCGCGTAGTCCACGAGCACCTGACGCATCAGCCTGGCTGCGATTCCGTAGAAATGTTTCCGGTCGCGCCATGACTCCGAGGGCTGCCCGGTCAGCCTGAGGAATGCCTCGTGGACCAGACTCGTCACGCTGAGCGTGTGGCCTGACCGCTCCTTGCTCATGTAAGCGCGCGCGATGGCCCGGAGTTCTTCGTAGACCAACGGGAGCACCCTGCCGAGCGCTTCGGGGTCGCCGAAATGCCACTGCCGCAGAAGCGCAGTCACCGCGCCTCGGTCCAGCGCTGTCTCCATTGCGTCCAGAGTGTACCATGCGCAACGCCGGCTGCTCTATGGTACGGAACGCATAGAACCGTGTCCACCGCTCCACTGAGCTTGCGGGTAGGCGAGCGTCCGTTGTGTGTATGGCTCGTGAGGAAAGGCCCGCGCGTTCCGTGCAGAGGCCGGTGCCGAATTTCCTGGAGGAGCGAAACGTTCCAGGCCGGCGCACAATCGCTCTCGATAGACGGGAACAGGGAAGCAGCGCCTAGATGGTCTGGAAGCAGCGCGACAGCGGTCGCGCTGCACCACACCGGGAAGGGGCCGCGGAAGGCTGAGCCGCGTCCGTCCATCGCCTGTAAACGTCACGATCCCGCAGACACTCCCGCGATCGGCGTGCCTTCCGCGATCCATTCCGACCTACGGCAGCGTTGCGCAGATTGCGTAGACGTGGTAAGAGGCCGAGCCGTTGATATTGGGGTTGTCATAGTGCCAACTGCATTGCCATGCGTTGTTGACCCCGCCGTCAGCCGAATAAGGCCGGTTGGCATAGCGCTGCAATTGCCACGTGGCGATGCAGCCGCCGCCGAGCACCTTCTTCCCCAGGCTGCATTTCGCAACCTTGCTCACACCTGCCAGAGCGTCGCTATAGGCGATCCCCCCCGTGTTCTCAACCACTTCATACCCCGAGAGCGCCGATGCTCCCGCGGGCCCCTGAGGTCCCACTGGCCCGACGGGTCCTTGCGGTCCCGCCGGCCCGATGGGTCCCTGAGGGCCCACTCGTCCGGCCGGACCCGCTGGCCCGGCCGGTCCGGGAACGCCCTGCGGACCTTGAGGGCCGGCTGGTCCCTGCGGACCCGCGGTCACCAGGGTCACTTCCGCCTGTGCGCCAAAGATCTTGCCGAGCAGAGTTTCGTTGCGCCTCACTTCGAGCAGATAGGTGCCCGGCGCTTGAACGCCGGAGACGCTTACCACAATCAGCCCGGGCGTCCAATTGCTGACCGTTTGGGCGATGCCGTTCAGACGCACCGATCCCACGGCGGGGCCGAAGTTAATACCGCCGATCGACATGAGATCGGGCGCCCCCGAGGGGAGATAGGTGAACGTGACGTTGTGAATCGTCAGTGGGATTTGCGGAGGTTCAACTCCGGAAGCGATCATAGCGGGCAGAAGTGCGCAGAGCGCCGTAGCCCAGACTCTCTTGGTTTGCATGGCTATTCCTTCCTGACTGTCGGACTTGGGACCAGTTCGCTCAGAAGCGCTTCCTCGTCCGGCCGTTTCTCCGGCCTCACACTGACGTGCGAAGAAACTCAGCAAAGCGGACACCAGGAACGCCAGGCACACAGGGTAAGAAGGCAGAGCACTAAAGACCTCCGCGACCTGCGTGCGACGGAGTTGCGGCGAGGTGCGGGGAGCCCTCGATGTTCAGGGGGTACGGATAGAACCAAAGCGGGTGTCCGTTTCTCACGGCGTGTTCGCACGTCAGGCTGCGCGGTTACCAGGCGAGGGTCCTGCGCCGTCTCCGTTGCGTCCATAGTGTGCCGCAGGCGATTTGAAGGCCCTACAGTGTGGACCTCATGGTACCGACGGTATAGAACCGGATTGAGTGTCCGCTTCCCTCGGCGTTCTCGCACGTCAGCATGAGGCCGAAGAATCCATATGTTTTCGACCCTCAAGCCGCAAGGAGGTGTTGTATGAACTGCCAAGAGAAGTCGTCGCCCGCGCCGGCCGTCAGCGACCGGGCCGCCTTCCCAAGCCGGAACCGAGAGAACCAGGGACAGCCCTCCGCGAGGAACGGCGTCGCCTCGCGCGCCGTTGTGCCGTTTCTCGGCTTGATACTCGCGACAATGAGTTGTCCCGCTCCAGTTCTCGCGGGCGCTTTTTCCGCAAGCGGGTACGTGGAGCAAACTCTCCGCCCACAGGGCCCTGCGGGCGTTTCCTCCTCAGGCCCCACAAGCGCGTCGTTCTCGCAGCAATACGTGGATGGAAACCTCCTTCTGTACTCGAACGCCACGGCCAGCAGCGGGAACCTGTCCTTGAATACCACGGTGGGCATGAACCAAATGACCGATTGGTCTTCAGGTTTTCTGTCGTCACTCGCCAGGGGCAGTATCGTCGAGTCCGTGGCGCCGGCGTGGCACTTATGGCTTGCCCCCGGGGAGTCGTTCGTCTTCGAGTATGAGTTCCGGGTGACTGGCGCCCTGTACACGACCGCTGGTGGTATTGGCTCCGCGGGGAGTTCAGCAGGCTTGGCGTACGCCTACCGCCTGGGCGACTCCAGCGGCGGTGGAAACTGGTCCCAGCACTCGGCTGGCCAAGTCACGCAAAGCGGCGTCTGGAACGGTGTGGTCAAGAACTCCTTCACAGTCCACAAGGATTCGACTTTCGACTTGGAACTGGCAGCGGCCGCCAACTCCGGCGGCAGCAAGGCGTATAACCCCGGGAGCAACGTCACGCTCCTTGGTATCGCCGATTTCAGCCATACACTGACATGGCTGGGGATTACCGGCGTCCAGGCGTTCGACAGCGAGGGGAACGAGCTTCCGTTGCCTCCAGACGCCTACCTTCCGTTGATTGGTCAGGAGAGCGGCTTCAATTATTGGCGTTCCGCCGAAGCGCCCGCGTCGGTTCCTGAACCCGCCACCGCGCTTCTTCTTGGCGTTGGGTTAGCCGTCGTGGGACTGGTCGGGAGAGCAGGCGCTCGCCGGCAGCGCCAACGCGCGGCCACAAAATGAGTACAGCCGAATCCAGCTTTTGAATGGCCGGGGGCAGTAGGCCCAGCGGCGTGCTGAACGTCTGGCGCGACGGCGCAACCCCTGAGCCGCCTTGCGCGGCGGTTGCGGCACGGGGCGTCGTGCCTGCCTTCCGACCCCACCCGGCATGCACCCAGCGGAAATGCGATGCGCGAACGCGCGCCGGTGCGCTTCAGGCCTTGCGTACTGGAACCGAACCGGGTGTCCGTTCCCCCTGGCTCGTTCGCATGTCGGTGTGAGGTGAAAAAAGCGGGGCGAACTCGCTCGATGCGGCCTTAGGAGGCAGACAGGACGTGGGAACTCAGCCATGGAGGAAGGCGTTTGGGCGGTTCGGCAATCTCTCGCGGCAAGAGTTGGGGTGGCCTGAGGGCCGCGTGCTTACTCGTTTTAGGTCTCCTCCCCGCCGCTTCGCTGCGTGCGGAGTTCTTTTCGAT
>JADLFD010000161.1 GCA_020845805.1 Verrucomicrobiales bacterium
CCACGCCATTCGGCGCGGACTTAATGTCCGCGGCTACTCCATCGTTTCGTTCCGTAGCCGCCGTCGTGAGACGGCGCTCGCTCCCCCGCTCCCGCTCACCCCGTTCGCCAACGCCATTCGGCGCGGACTCACGTCCGCGGCTACCTCCTCGTTCCGCTCCGTAGCCGCCGTCGTGAGACGGCGCTCGCTCGCTCCCCCCGTGCCCGGCGATCCCGGGGTGCCGCCAACTTGAAACTTGGAAGCCCCGACCCGAGTGCCTACCGTGCTCCCCGCATGCCAAGGCAGGGTAGCAGCGATTCGTCTTCCACCGGGCGGGGCCGTCTCGACTGGATCGGGCTGATGTTGGTCGCGGTCGCGCTGGTGTGGCTCTTGTCGCTCCTGACGTACGACCGGCTCGACCTCAGCACCAACACCGCAAGGCCCAATGACCCGGCGCACAACTGGATCGGGCCGATCGGCGCGTGGTGGGCCGAGCTCTCGTTCCTAACCTTCGGGGCCGCGGCCTTCCTGATGCCGCTGTCGACGCTGGTGTTCGGACTCGGTTGCCTCGCCGAGGCGTTCAGTTTTGCGCGCCGTCGGTGGCCCTGGTTCCTGGTCCTCCTCCTCATCTCCGCCGCTTTCTTTGACCTGAACGCCGGCCTGCTCAAACACGTGGTGGGTGGGGACCTCGCGGGTGGCCTGTTCGGCAGTCTGCTCAATAAGTATCTCTTCCGCTTCGTCGGTTCGGCCGGTTCGCTCACCGCCTTCGTCGCGCTCTACCTGCTGGCCCTCCTCGGGCTCACCGATTTCCAACTGTTCGACTGGATCCGCGACGCCTGGCGCCGCCGCCAGGAGGCCGCCGAAGCCAGTCTCGACGAAGAACTCCGGCTCCAGAAGAAGGCTCAGCAACTCGAAAAGGAGGCCCGCCGACTTCAGGAGATGGTCGATCGGGAACGCACCACCACCGCGCGCCCCTCGCGTGCCGAGGCCAAGGCCGCCGCCACCGCGGCCTCCGAGTCCAAATCCAAAACCGATCCGGCCGCCGCCGACACCTTCGGTGTCGGACCCGACCTCCAACCGTTGCCCGAGCCCACGGTACGCGATCTCAGCGTGCCGCAGCCCAAGCCCCCCGCCAAAACCGGCAAAGGCGCCCCCGCCCCGGGACTCGGCGAACTCGAAGGCGTGGTGATCCCGGCCAGCGAGATCAACGACGCCCATTCCCCCGCGCCCACGACCTCGAAAACCCCGGCGGCCCACACCGCCCCCAAGACCGAGGATCACCACCCCGACGACGGCGAGATCGAGGAGATCGACGATGAGGAGCCCACCCTGCCCGTGGCGGTGAAGGGCAAGATGATCAGCCCGCGCCGCCGCGTGGTGGTTGCCTCCGCCCCGGCCATTGGCAACTACCAGCTCCCCCCCTATACCCTGCTCCAGCCGCCCGACCTCACCATTCAACCGACCGAATCCAAGGAGGAACTGATCGCCAACGCGCGGCTCATGCAGCAAACCCTCGCGCAGTTCGGCATCGAGGTCTCCCTGGGGGATATCACCAAGGGGCCCACCATCACGCGCTACGAGCTGCACCCGGCGCCCGGGGTGAAGTTCGAGCGCATCACCGGGCTGACCAACAACATTGCCGCCGCCCTCAAGGCCGAGCGCATCCATATCCTCGCCCCCGTGCCCGGCAAAAGCTCCGTGGGCATCGAGGTGCCCAACGCGGTGAAGACCAAGGTCATCATGCGCGACCTGCTCGAGTCCGAGGAATGGAGCCGTTCCAAGGCGCGCATCCCTCTGGCGCTCGGCAAGGATGTCTACGGTCACCCCATGATCGTGGACCTGGCCGACATGCCGCACCTGCTCATCGCGGGATCCACCGGCTCCGGCAAATCGGTCTGCATCAACTGCATCATCGCCTCCCTGCTCTATCGTTTCGCTCCCGACCAACTGCGCTTCGTGATGATCGACCCCAAGGTGGTCGAACTGCAGCAGTACAACGTCCTGCCGCATCTCGTGGTCCCCGTGGTCACCGATCCCAAGAAGGTCGTGCTCGCGCTGCGCTGGGTGGTGAATGAGATGGAGAAGCGCTACCAGATCTTCGCCAAGGTCGGGGTGCGTAACATCAAAGCCTTCAACGAACGTCCCAAGACGCCGCCCGTCCCCTCGCCCCAGCAGGAGCTGCCGCTTACCGCCACCAAGGAAAAGGTCGAGGCCAGCCAGGAGGGATTCGCCGTCCAACTCGACCAGGAAATGGTCACGGCCCAGGACGACGACATCATCATCCCGGACAAGCTGAGCTACATCGTGGTGATCATCGACGAGTTGGCCGATCTCATGCTCGTCGCGCCCGCCGACGTGGAGATGGCCATCGCGCGCATCACGCAGATGGCACGCGCCGCCGGCATCCATTGCATCGTCGCCACCCAACGCCCCTCGGTGGACGTCATCACCGGGGTGATCAAGGCCAACATCCCCGCGCGCATCGCGTTCCAGGTGGCAAGCCGTGTGGATTCACGCACGATTCTCGACCAGATGGGCGCCGATAAATTGCTCGGCAAGGGGGACATGCTCTACCTGCCCCCCGGCTCCGCCAAACTCATCCGCGCCCAGGGCGCTCTGGTCACGGACCAGGAAATCCAGTCGATCGTCGACTTCATCGCCAAACAGGGGAAGCCGAGTTACGAGATCGAGATCCACCAGCAACTGCAGCGCCCCGCGCGCGATCTCGACGAGGACACCAGCGACGAGGACGAGGATCTCATCGAGCAATGCGTCGAGGTCATCCGCTCGGAAGGCAAGGCCAGCACTTCCCTGCTCCAACGCCGGCTCAAGATCGGTTACGGCCGCGCCGCACGCATGATCGATATCCTCGAGGAACGCGGCATCGTCGGCCCCGCACGGGGCGCGGAACCGCGGGAAATCCTCATCGACCTGGACGGACAGGGCCACGACGGCGGCAAACAGCAGTTGGTGTAGTTCAGGCTTGGCGAGGTCTGCCGCACTCCCCCGACTCCCCAACCGGCGGCCCGGCCTCTCCGATAGGCCAGGCGCCGCCCCGGGCCGGACCCGCGACGCACCTCCTACAGAGGGGAATGGCTTTCATGCGGCCTGCCACTATGCTCCGGCTCAACCCATGGCTGCCACGCGAATGCTGGGCTGGATGGCGCTCGGGACGATCGGGGTCCTGGCCCTGGGCATCGCTCTTCACCACGCCACGCGCCCGGCTCCGTTCCCACCGCCCTTGGTCGTCACCGTAGGCCAGAGCAATGGCCCCATCCGCGTGTTCCCAGGCATCGGCGGCATGGTGATGCTTGCGCCCGACGGCACGCTCTGGCGCTGGGGCATGGCCGGGCAACGGTCACGCGCCCTCGTTCCCACGCCGGTGGGCAGTGAATCGAATTGGGTCCAAGCCGTCTGCGGGAACAACCATCTTCTCGCCCTTCGTGGGGATGGCACGCTCTGGCAGATGGGCTACCTCGGCCCCGGCCAACTCCCGAGCTCCACGTTGAAACAGGTGGGGAAGGAAACCAACTGGGCGACGGTGGCGGTCAGTGATGTCACCACCGCGGCACTCCAGGCCGATGGCACCCTCCATACCTGGGGTGAATCCATGGGATTCGGTACCCTTGGCGATCCCACCGTCTCCTCTCGGGCCGCCCCTGCGCCGGTGGGCAGCGGGCGATGGACCGCCCTGGATCTCACCGGATACAACGCGGGCCACTGCGGGCTGACCACGAACGGGACCCTCATGGCTTGGGGCTTGGCTCTCCAACCAGGGTCCACGCTCCCCGAACCCACCCCGATCGCACCAGGCACCGGGTGGATCACCGCCTCCCTCCTGGCGCCGCTGGACGCTCACGGCGTGCTCTGGACCTTCCCCGGGTCCTGGCCCACTCCGTCCGCAACCTCGGCGCTAGTCCGCCTGGCCGAAGGAATGGCCCCCGGGCGTTATGCCGTCGGCCACCGCGAACTGCGCACGATTGCGCCGGATGGAGCGTTGGAGGTGCGACGAATCAACCGCGACCGTCACTCGGGCGTCTCCGTCTCGGCGCCGCAGCGCCTCGATATCGGCGTGCGATGGATCGGACTCAGCTCGAGTCTCGCCAACCAAGTGGGCGTCACGGAGGACGGTACGGTCTGGGTCTGGGGTGTCGATTGGAGCGAAGAACCCACGCTCACCCCGGTGTCCCAATTCAAGCGAGCACTCCACACCGGCCTCAACCTTTTCGGGGAGACCTTCGGTTTCGGCCGGCTTTCCCACGGCCTCTCCACGTCCGCGACACACCGCAGCTATGACGACGCGCGCCCCCTGGTGCGCTTCGTCATCGCTTCGGATTCAGATCCACCCACTGCCCCCGCGCCGCCGACTCCACCGCCGCGTCCATGACGGCCTGCGACTGGGCGCCCTCACGGAAGGTGACGGCGCAGTCGCGCTGTTCCCGGATCGCGTTCACAAACTCGATCGCCTGGTCGTAGCGAAACGACACCAGCGGATCGCCCACGGCCGGATCCCGCCGCGATCCGGGCCAGGTCCAGAACTCGCGCGGCACGGGCAGCTCCGCCAGGCCGGGACCGCCCTTCCGTCCCGACTGCAAGGTATTCCAGCGGCCGGTGGTGAACTCGAAGGTGGCCTCGCTCCCGTTGATCTCCACATAGTCGAGGCTGCGCCAACTCTCGTTGCGACCGCTGGCGAGCTTGGAGCTTTCCAGCATGCCGGTGGCCCCAGCCTCGAACTCGGCCAGGATCCCGACCCAGTCGTCGGTGTCATTGGGACGTCCGTCCCGCATGGGAGTGAGCGTCTTCACGTTGGCGACCAGGCGACGCATCGGACCCACGAGATGATGCGCGAAATCGATGCGGTGGCTGAGCATATCCCCGAGTTCTCCCGTGCCCGCCAGGGCGCGTTGCTGCCGCCAGCCAAGGAAGCGTGTCCCCCAGTCCTGCAGACGGCAGGAACGATAGTGATAAGGCTGTCCCAGGTCGCCGCGCGTGACGAGGTGGTGCAGGTAACGCATGGCCGGAACAAAACGGTAGGTGAAGGCCGTCATGTGCCGCACGCCCGCCGCCTCGGCCGCGGTCGCCATGCGCTCGGCGTCGGCGCGATTCAGAGCCAGCGGCTTCTCGCAAAGCACGTGCTTCCCGTGCGCGATGGCCTCCAGGGCGATGGGCGGGTGCGTGATGTTCGGGGTGGCGATGATCACCGCGTGCACGTCGTCGCGACGCACAATGTCCTCGTACCGCTCGGAAACCACTGCAGCGCCCGTCTGCTGCCGCGCCTTCTCCAGGGTGGGCGCGTGCGCATCGCACAAGGCCACGACTCGCACCTCGGGACAAAGGGCGAGCCCGGGCAGATGGTTTTGCAGGGTGATGCCACCGCAGCCGATGATTGCGACGTTCAGTGCAGACATGATGAAAGGCCCGAGTTAGCCCTGTCCCCCTGGGCCGGCGCAAGCCGGCGGGAGCGGCCCAGAAAAAGTCTGCAACCGGCGTGCCCCGCCCGGTGTGTTTGCCGCCGTCGTTGGTTCCCGCGTCGCGGGGCACGGCCCCATCCCATGAAGCCCAGCACGATCCCGATCCCTTTCCTGGAATCCCGCCGCCAACTCCACACGCGGCAGACCAACCCCCGGGGCACGCACCCCACCCCGCCGGAATCCCTGAATCTGCAGCTCGCCCGTGCCTGCACCAGGGAAGCTCAACTAGGCGACCAACTCGAGACTTGGAGCCTTCTGTTCTTCGGAGCCTCGGCCCTGGCCCTGCTGACCGGCTGCGCTTTTCAACTGGAACAGTTCGTCGCCCACTGGGACTCCTTCGAACATTTTGTCCATGCCATGCTGGGTTAGTGACCAGCCCCCGTGGACGAGGTGAGGGTTAAGCGGACGGCTCCGGGTCACCGCCCGGGGCCGTCTCCGTTAAGGACCAGTGCCTATTCCGTCAGGGTCATGGCACGGTTCATCTCCGCCACGAACTCCTCCACCTTCCACTCGTTGCCGACGATGACCTTGGTCAGCCGGCCCTTCGGATCGAAAATCACCGTGCGCAGGTTGTGGTCCGGAAGCGCCGTCGGCGTCTGCCGGCGGTAGACCATCCCCACCTGCTCCGTGATGGCGTCGATATCGATCAGGGCGCCGGTGAGAAAGGTCCAGCGGGCGGGATCCTGGGTGTTGCGTTCCCCGTAGCTTTTCAGCACCGCCGGCGTGTCGAACAAGGGATCGATGGTCATGCTGAGCAGGTGCCAGTTGGTCCGGCCCCCGGTCTGCGACTTCAGCGCCGCCTGCGCCGCCGAGAAGTTCTTTGAGATCCGCGGACAGAAATCCGGCAGCGGGCAGCGCGTGAAGATGAAGGTGAGCCCCACCGCCTGGCCGCGGTAGTCGCTCAGCTTGACCGGCGCGCCGAGATGGTTGGTAAAGACGTAGTCCGGCGCCACGTCCCCGATCTCGAGGGGTTCCACATCGCGCACGACACGCGCGGATTCGTACTCGAAAGCGGGGGGCGCCGCGGTCTGCGCTCCCACCACGCGCACCGAGTCGATCCAATGATCTTCATCCGTGACGAGCAGGCGGAAGACCACCTCGTCCCCCGGCTTGAGGCTGGCGATTTCTCGCGGATCCCGCGCCGTGAACGGCATGGTCATCTTGGGCATGTACCCCGGCACGATCTCGTGTCGGACCACGACGTTCGACCCGTCCGCACGCAACTCCTTCACCACGCCCGTGACGGCATACACCCCCGCCTGTCCGGCGGTGACGGACGCCAGGCTGGGGGCGGGGGCATTGGTCCCCGTCACTCCCAGCGAAACCTCCTGTCGCGATCCGGCGAAAAAGTACAGGAGCACCAGGACATTCATCAGGATCAGGCCGCTGGTGGCCCATAGGACGCCGCGTTTCACAGGGTCGGATGATAGGAGGCCTCTTGACGTCGCGCCAGTCGCGGGTAGTTGAAGGGCATGAACTACGAGAAACTCACCACCAAGGCCCAGGCGAGCCTCCAGGACGCGCAAAACCTGGCCTATCAGAACTCGCACCAGGAACTCGACACCCTGCACCTGCTCATGGCCCTGGTCAGCCAGTCGGAGAGTCTCGTCCCGCCGCTGCTCCAGAAACTGGGCGTCGCACTTCCCAACCTGGTCAACGATCTCCAACGCGAACTCGCCGCACGCCCGAAGGTCACCGGGTTCAGCTCCTCCGACATCTTCCCCAGCGCCGCCCTCAAACGGGCCCTCGACACGGCGGAAAAGGAGTCTCACCGCCTGCACGACGAGTTCATCAGCTCCGAACACCTCCTGCTCGGCCTGATTCATGAAGGCGGGCCCGGTCTCAAAGCCCTGTTCCAGAAGCACGCACTCAAGCCCGATGCGGTCCTGACCGCCCTGGCCCAGCTCCGCGGCAATCAGCGCGTCACCGATCCCAATCCGGAGGACAAGTTCCAGACCCTCGAGAAGTACGGCCGCGACCTCACCGCCGCGGCGCGCCAGGGCAAGATCGATCCGGTGATCGGACGCGACGACGAAATCCGCCGCGTCATGCAGGTGCTGACCCGGCGCACCAAGAACAATCCCGTCCTCATCGGCGAACCGGGCGTGGGGAAGACCGCCATCGCCGAGGGCCTTGCGCGGCGCATCGTCGCCGGAGACGTGCCCGAGTCGCTCAAGGGCAAGCGTCTCGTCTCCATGGACCTCGGTGCCATGATCGCAGGAGCCAAGTACCGCGGGGAGTTCGAGGACCGGCTCAAAGCGTTCCTCAAGGAGATCACCGCGAGCGAGGGGCGCATCATTCTCTTCATCGACGAACTGCACACGCTCGTGGGCGCCGGCAAGGCCGAAGGAGCCACGGACGCGGCGAACATGCTCAAACCCCAGCTCGCACGCGGCGAGTTGCGTTGCATCGGCGCCACCACGCTCGACGAGTATCGCAAGCACATCGAGAAGGACCCCGCGCTCGAACGCCGCTTCCAACCCGTCCAGGTGGCGGAACCTTCGGTGGAAGCCACCATCGCGATCCTGCGCGGACTCAAGGAGCGCTATGAAGTCCACCATGGCGTGCGCATCCAGGACGCCGCGCTGGTCGCCGCCGCGACCCTGTCGCACCGCTATATCAGCGATCGTTTCCTGCCCGACAAGGCCGTGGATCTCGTCGATGAAGCCGCCTCACGGCTGCGCATGGAACTCGACTCCATGCCCACCGAGATCGACCAACTCGAGCGCCAGATCATGCAGCTCGAGATCGAGCAGACCGCCCTGCGCAAGGAGAAGGACGACGTCTCACGGGAGCGATTGGCGCGACTGGAACGCGACCTGGCCAACCTGCGGGAACAATCCGCCCGCCTTAAAGCCCAGTGGCAGAATGAAAAGGCCGCCCTCGACGCCGTGTCGGTGATCCAAGGCGAAATCGACCAGGCCAAACAGCAGCTCGAATCTGCCCAACGCCAGGGCAACCTCGGCCGCGCGTCCGAGATCCAGTACGGCTCGCTGCCCGAACTGCAGCGCAAACTCGCCACCGCAGAACAGGCCCTGGCCACTTCCGAGAAACAGCCCCGACTCTTGGGCACCGAGGTCACCGACGAGGACGTCGCCAAGGTGGTCGCGTCGTGGACCGGCATCCCGGTCACTCGCATGCTGGAGGGTGAGCGCGCCAAACTGGTGGGCATGGAGGCGCGCCTCTCCCAGCGCGTCATCGGCCAGATCGACCCCATTCGCGCCGTGTCCC
>JADLFD010000162.1 GCA_020845805.1 Verrucomicrobiales bacterium
CGGCGCATGGATCGCTCCGTCGTTCTCGCCTTGGCGGCGGCGGACGCCGCCCTGGCCTCGGCGCCCCTATCGGAACTGCCCCTTCACCGCATCGCCATCCTGGCCGGCACCTCGCGTGGACCCTTTGGCAAGTGTGTCGAACCCGCTCCGGTCCGGGTCCGCCCCACGCAGGCTGCCCACACCGCCATGGCGTCGCTCAGTGGCGCGCTCTCCCTCGCGTACGGCATTCAGGGGCCATGCCTCACCGTCTCCGCCACCTGCGCCTCGGGCGGGCACGCCATTGCGCTGGCGGCCATGATGATTCGCGCCGGGGTGGTGGATGCGGCGCTCGCCGGTGGTGCGGAAGCGCCGCTCGTGCCCAAGCTCCTGGCCCAGTTCGCCGCCGCGGGCATCGTCGGTTCCCACGATCAGGCGTCCTTCGCCTGCCGGCCTTTCGACCGGTCCCGCAACGGAACGGTCCCCGGCGAAGGGGCAGCCTTCCTGGTTCTGGAATCCGCCGATTCCGCACGTCGACATGCGCGCCCCGGCCTCGCGCGCCTCGCCGGCGCCGCTCTCGGATCGGAAAGCCATTCTCGTGCGGGAACTCGCCCGGATGGCGCCACCCTCGCCCGGGTCATGGAGGACGCTTTACGCCAAGCCGGGATCGGCGCGTCCCATCTCGGTCATGTCAACGCGCACGGAACCGGCACCCGCCTCAATGACGCCGCCGAAGCCGCCGCGCTGCGATCCATCCTCGGAACAAAAGTGCTCGAAGTGCCGGTGACCTCCACCAAGCCGGTGACCGGACATGCCTTCGGCGCCGCGGCGGCGATCGAAGCGGTGCTCGCCATCGAATCGTTGCGTCGTGCGTTCGTGCCTCCCACCGCCGGATGCACGGAACTCGATCTGGCGCTGGGTCTCGACGTGGTGACCCAACACGAGCGAACGCTCACCCGGCCCTGGGTGATGTCCAACTCCCTCGGGTTTTGGGGCAACGCGGCCTCGCTGCTCTTCAGCCACCCGGGCGGCTGAGCCCGGCCCCGAAACGTCGGTTGGACAAAAGGGCGTCCGCCGACCAGTCTCCACCGATGTCCGACGCACCGGAGTCGCCGGTTGAACGCCTGTGGCAGGATTACGGGAAAGTATTCCGGGACTTCGATGACCTGACCCTCGCACGGTGGATGTCCCAGACCCTGGGACAACTCGAAGGTCGACTCTGGCGTATGTCGCATCCGCTGGTGGGAGCCTATCGCCTGGCGGCCCAGGTCGGTCACAGCCGGCAGGTCTGGCTCAAGCGACTGGCCAACGTACCGCGCGCTTATCCCGAGGCCGAGTGCTGCCGGGCCCCCCTCCTGCCGCTGTTTACTCGCGACATCATCGAGTCCGGTCTTCTTTGCCAACACTGCGGCGCCACCGCCATCGCCTTCGAAGACGTGCCGGGCCCCCTCCAAACCGTCTTTCGCAAATGGGCCGACGAATACGGAGAGGTCCACGAAGTCGCCCACTGGGATGACCGCCAGCGCAAGCAGAGCGGCAATTACGAAGCCGCCCTCGACGACGCGGCTGGGCGCGCCGAGAAGCTCCTCGCGCGCATGGCGCGCACACACCTCCCCAAACTGCTCGAACTCTACCCCTCCGTGATCTGGGAGGATCAGGACGAGTGCCTGGACGTGCGGCCCGAGGATATCATCGTCGGCACGTGACTCACGGATCACCTGCTGGTCTGAGCGATTCCCCGATCCTGGCGGCACGGAACGCCGCCTCGGCTCTGCGTCACGCCGGGTGGCGGCTCCGCCGCCGCTCCCGCCACGACTCGACCAGATAGTACAGCACCGGCAGGAGTAAGAGCGACAGGACGATGCCGCCCAGCAGTCCGAAGATGTGAACCGCCGTGAGCGGACGCCACAACTCACCGCCCGTGAGCGCCAGCGGCACGAGACCGCCCACCGTGGCCAAAGTGGTCACCAGCACCGCCCGCAATCGCACCAACCCCGCGTGAATCAAGGCCTCGCGCAGCGGCATGCCCTCCGCCCGCGCCTCCTCGATCAGGTCCGAGATCACGATGATGTGACTCACGATCACTCCGGCCAGGCTGACGATGCCCAACAGGGCCATAAACCCCATGGAGGTTCGCATCAGCGTCATCCCCAGGAAGGCGCCGATCAATCCCACGGGCACCACCGCCAGCACCACGCCGGCCTTGATCACGGAATTGAACTGCAGCACCAGGGCCAGGGCAATGAGCGCGATGGAGATCCCCATGACGGTCCCCATCTCCGTCTGGCTCTGCCGCAATTCCTTCGCCTCGCCGTCGAGGCTCAGGCGATAGCCCGGCGGCAAGGTCCGCACGAGGTCGCCCAACGCACCTTCCGCGCGCGCCAGCACTTCCGAGGGGAGTTCCCCCACCCGGGAAAACGCACGCACCGTCACGCTCCGCATGAGGCTGTGCCGCGGGATGGTGGCAAACTCGGGTTCGATCCCGACGTCGGCAAAGCTGCTCAGCGGCACGGTGCGCGTGCTCAGGGATTCGATGTAGAGCGAGCGGATCTTGGACGCCTCGTTCCGCTCGTCGACCGCCAGGCGGATGATGACCGGCACCAGGTGATCGCCCTCGCGCAGCTCCGTGACCTTCAGTCCGCCGAACGCCGATTGCATCACGCGCCCGATGAGCGTGTTCACCACGCCCAGACTGCTGGCCCTGGCCTGGTCGATATCCACGCGCAAGGTCGGCATGCGCCAGCCCAGGTCGTCGTTCACCTTGTACCCCCCGGCGGCGCGCACCGCCGCGGCCGCGCGATCCGCCAACCCGCGCAGCACGTCGAGGTCCTCCCCGCTGAACCGGATCTGGATGGGGTATTCCACGGGCGGCCCCTGCTCGAGTTCCTTGACCAGCACGCGCGCGCCGGCGATGGAGGCATCGAACTCGCGGCGCAACGAGGAGACCAGCGGGGGCACCTGCGCGGCGGTGTCGGTGTTCACCAGCACCTGGGCCAGATAGGGCGCCGGCTCGCGCGGCGCGACGTTGTAGTAGAACCGCGGTGCCGTGCCGCCGAAGAACAACCCGGCACTGGACACTTCCGGATGTGTCCGCAGCCGCGCCACGATTTCGTCCATCACTTCCCGGGTCTGGAAGATGGAGGCTGACGCCGGCAATTCCACGTCGATCAGACACTGGTTGCGCTCCGCGGGAGGAAAGAACTGGGATCCGAAGAAGGGCACCAGCCCGAAGCTGGCCAGCAACAGGGCGTAACAGAGCACGGCCCAGCGCCGCGGCCGGGACAGGCACGATTCCAACGCGCGGCGATACCGCGGTGCGAGCCAGAGCAAGGCGGCGTCCACCTGCCGGAAAACCGGCCACCGCCGCGGTTCGGCGCCCTCCTCGAGGCTGCGCTGACCGCGCAGCACGTGCAACCCCACCAGGGGGATGAACGTCACGGACACCAGCCTCGAGGCCGCCAGCGCCAGGGTCACCACCAAGGGCAGCGCGAGAATGAATGAACCCTTGTCCCCCGGCAGCAGCCCCAGCGGCAGGAACGCCACGATGTTGATCACGGTGGCAAACAGGATCGCGCGCCGCAGCCGCCACGGCCCCAGCCAGGCCGCCTCCGCGCGCGGACGCCCGGACGCCAACTCGCGGTTGATCGCGTCGGACGCCACCACCGGATCGTCCACCAGCATCCCTAGCGCGATGATCAGCGCGGCGATGGATATCTGGTGCAAGGGAATCCCCAGGCCGTGCATGCCCACAAAAGTGAAGGCCACGGTCAAGGGAATGGCGGTCGCAACCACCAGCGCGGAGCGCCATTCCATCAGCAGCAACGCCACCAGGATCACGATGCCCACCGCCTCGGCGAAGCATTCCAGAAAATGCCCCACGCGCTGGGACACCGCTCCGGGTTGGTCGCTGAGTTTCACCACGCGCATGCCCTCCGGCAGTCGCGCCTGCACCTGACCCACCACCGCCGCCACCTCCGCGTCGAATTCGCGGATGATGCGCCCGCTCTTCATCTCCACCGCTACCATCACCGCGCGACGCGCCGGAAGCAGCGCCCCGGGTTCCGCGGAACCCCCGGCTGGCCCGCGCTCCAGGGTGCCGGTGGAAAAGGTCATCGGGTTCTCGTACCCGCGGCGCACCTCGAACACATCCCGCAAATACACGGGCAACCCGTCCCCCGTGCGCCCCACCACCGCGCCCAACAGATCCGCTTCGCCACGGAATTCACCCGACAACTGCACGGGAAAATTCTGTCCCTCGGTGGCCAACGTGCCACCCGGGATGAGCGCGTTGCGCGCGGCGATCCAGTCCATCACCTGCTGCGAGGTGAGATTCCTGCCCTCCACCCCGCGCATCGAGTACAGGAGGTACAGCGCCTCCGGCACCACCCCAACCTTGCGCACCTTCCCCACGCTGCCGATCTGCTTCAGTTCGTCCTCGAACATCTCCGCCGCCAACTCGAGTTCGCGGTAGCTGTACCGCGGCATCGAGGCATCGCGGATGCGCACCAGCGGATCCTCCTCCCCCATCAGCACGATCACGGGCCCGAAATCCGGATGCAACTCGGCATCCGAACCCGCCACGTCACGAATGAACGAAGCGAGAAAGCGCTCCAGCTCCGTCCGGTCCGCCGTGGTGGCGAAGTCGGCGAGGATGAACGACTCCCCCCGCACCGGCCGCACGTCGGAACCCTGCGAATGGTCCGAGAGCATGCGCAGAACCTGGTCCCGCGTGCGCTGCCGATAGCTCTGCGACACATCCGCCGGATAAAACGCCGCGATCGCC
>JADLFD010000163.1 GCA_020845805.1 Verrucomicrobiales bacterium
ATGCTTCGGGTTCGCGACTTGACCGGTCCGAACAGGGGAGTCAACTGAACTGCGGTTGGTAATCATAGCGTTGGCGGGTGTAGCGCTTCGGTGCTCGCCCGCCAACAACTCATGTCATCTCTTAGCCTTCGCCCATCCGAACTTCTGCTCGTAATTCCGCTGCGAAGCCCCTTATCAGGAGGCGCGACATGGATTCAAGATTGACAGACTTCGTCTTTACTCAGTTTGGCATCACTGGTTTGGTGCTCATCGTCATTCTCGGCGCGGCCTATACGCTGAGCGTGGAACTCGCAAAACTCCGCACCGATCTTCAGCAACAGCTGGCCAAAGATCTCCTGAATAGGCGATTTGAGGCTTATAGCAGGCTCTGGGCAAAGCTTCGTCCACTGGCCATCTATGCAGACCATTCTCTCACTCCCACCAGCATTACCGCACTATCCACAGAACTCTCGGACTGGTACTTCTCAACGGAGGGAGGCCTCTTTCTGACCACTCGCTGCCGAGATTTCTACTTTGCCCTCCAGGATACTCTTAGATTTGCCCAAGACCTCCAGGGATGGACCTGCGACAAGAGACCCTTAGAACCCAAGGAACTCTTTGAGAATCTTTTACGTCAGCTCGCACGGGAAGAAAAAATCTCCTTCGATGTCTGCCAGCTTAAGGAGCCCGAGAAGATCGATCCTAAAGTGTGGCTCAGCGTGTGCCAGCAAGTAGAAGAAAGACTCCGGTCGCTGAATACTGCCGCGACGCCGCAAGTCGGTGAGTGGCTTTTCGCCACGATTCAACAAGTTTCCAGTGTCCTCAGAACCAACCTCGCGCACGAACTGCATAGCCGTCTGGAACTTCGGCTCCCAGCGCCTTAAAGCTCGACTATAACAGTTATGCCCATAAGAGATACCGTTCACGAGCACCGAGGGCCTTGTCCCTGCTGCGGCAACGAGACGGCCGCCACCAGTGGTCGAGTTTTCGAGGCGGAGACGCTGGTCGCCAGGTATCGGATTCTCTGGAACCCAGGTGATCATTCCCACGAAATGGCCTGGTTAGTGGCATTTGACAACGCGGGCTCGGAAGGGACGATTTCTGTCAGCGTGGCGTACTCGTTTGTGCACAATGCGTTTATGGTTCTGAACCCCGAGGACTACCTCTGGGGCCGCATCGATACGGAAGGCTGTGGGACGCTGCTGCGCCGCGATCAGGTGATCGGAACACCTCTGGCGAAGCGACTCTTCCCAATTTTGGACGAGATCTGGGCGTGCGACCCCTATGTGAGGCAATACGTGGAAAGTCAGTAAATGCGATCAGGTCGCACAACCGGCCATGGTCCGCGGTCGCGGTTACGCAGCTTTGCCCATGGCCTGAAGTCGTATTCCCAGTCGTCCCGAGCAACTGACCACGATGAATTCCCTACTCACCCCTTGGATCTGGATCCCCATTGGCATCACGATGGTGGCTGCAACGTGGTGGGGTACGAGGGGCGTTAAGCGCGTTTGGCTTCGAGCCTTACTCACGGCTTTGCCTGTCGCATTCTTCTTCACGCCCTTCATACCCCATTCCTCCGTCGAATGGAGCACTCCCTGGCCACCGGCAGTCTTCTGGCTGTTCCTCAGCCTGAGCCACGGAAAGTTCATGAGCTTCGAGGTCGTATCGATCGGCGTGGTGACGATCGTTTCGTGGATCGTCCTGCTGGCGCTCCTCCGAAAGTGGAGGAGAACCAATGCCGCCTCATAATTTACGCGGATGGTCTACCCGTGCGCTCATCCTCGCCGCGTCGAGGTATCACCTGATCACGCCCTTATGATGAGTTTCATCCCCGCCCGAATAGCACTCGTACTGTGCTTGGCGATGCTCGGCGCATGCTCGCGGACCACCCGGGGCCCGGCTGCACAAGGTATCCGGCGGCCGGCGGCGGGTGCTTCCACCAGCAGGGAGCTCGCTGCCACAGGGGCGCCGAGCGCATACCCCTACGATCTGTGGCTGGGACACTCCCTGTATCACGTCGAACGCGAGCCCGACCGCATCCGGCTCGTGGTCGAATGGGTCGCGTGGTCTGAGGTTCGGGATGGTGGAAGAGAAGCGCTCTTTCGGGTGACGAATACGGGGGATCGATCGGTTCTGGTCTGGAACGTCAGACAGCAGGTTTGTGTGCCAAGTGCAGACGGGGTGGCGTCCTCGTGGGACACGCGAAGCAGCGATTATCCAGGCCGTGGATGGAAGCACGCGATGATCCCGCCGGGGGGATCCGAAGAATTCCCCATCCCCTCCGGTACTGAGGCCGATTGGCGAGTCTGCCTCTTGTACAGCCGGGAGGTCCCCCTCGCACAAGGTACGAACCGGCAGTTTGACGGAACGTATGAATCCGTCGGCCCAAGTGTGCGCGAGCCTGACTGAGCCCAGGCCCGTCGATGAGCCCGCCCAACCGGAGGGAACTGTGGCCCCATTTTTGCGAGTTCCACACGGGTTCCCGCCATCTGCACTGGCACACGAAGGCGTCCAGCGTCCGACCGGGCTACTCTGACTCCTAGGAAGAGGTTCGCCTCGTTTGTGGTGAAGCACACCGTAGTCCAGGCGGTGACCTTCATCCTTGCCGGCATGCTGGCCTTCCCTTGATTCAGGGATTGGGCCTGGGAGCCTGGCTTGCCCGTTGGTTGGGCCCACGAGTTCCCCGAGGCATTGAACACTCCACCGGATAGCGCTCCCGCGGAGCAGCCGGAGTTTTCGCACATTCTGGAAGCGGTGGGTACGGCCCATTGAGGGCCTCTTTCGGTGGTCACCGAGCTCGTGGCCTACCGCTGCCGCTGTGCTGGTCCCCGTCAAGGCACCGCCGGATCGTCACACCTTCAAGCGGCACGTTTCATGGCCACCAATCAAGCCGAGGCGAACCCAGAATGGGATGGCGAGAGAGCCGAGGAGGAAGCGGACCGCCGCCGCAAAGCAGAGCCACCTCCTATCATGGACGGAGCCGAGTTCCTGGCCTGGCGCTCACCCCGACCGGGGATCTCCAATCCAACCCGCCAGGAGAACCCCCTGTGGAAGTGGCTGGTGCGCACCCGCTGGGACGCCTTCAATGCCAACAACCTGTTCTCCGGGCCTTCCCCGTACGATGCCGGTCCGATGTGGACCTTTCACCGGTTCGGATCGAGCGAGACCAAGCTCCTCGATGGACGTGTCATCCACATCGGCGGCGAGCACGAAGACCACTACGACCCTGATTTCCACATCTACAACGACGTCACGGTCATCGACACCACCGGGGAGATTTTCATCTATGGGTATCCGCAAGAGGACTTTCCTCCCACGGACTTTCACAGTGCGACCCGTGTGGGGGACTCGATCTTCATCATTGGCCGACTTGGCCATCCCGAGAGCCGTGAGCGCGAGATGACGCCGGTCTACCGACTATCGCTGGATTCGATGCGCATCGAGGTCATTCCGACCAGGGGCCACTGCCCGGGATGGATCTATCGGCACGCGGCGGAGCTGTCGCCCGACGGCCATACGATCCTGGTGCGTGGTGGAGAACGATGGTTCGGCAAGGGTTGGGCGACCCGCCGAAACATCGACTCGTGGGCCTTTGATCCGTTGAGTGCGGAGTGGCATCGCCTGACTTCACACGGCTGGCAGCATTGGGTGATGCGGCGCATTGACCGGAAGCCGAATCGTTTGTGGGAAACCCGGCAGGTACGGTGGCATCGTGAGCATGCGCATCTGGGTCTCAAGAATTCTTGGTCACATAAGGACGCCCCCGACCTCGCCGCCCTCGACAGCCTCTACCGCCTTGCCGGCGAGTCCGACCCGCCCGTTCCAGGGGCTGACACCGGCAGTTACACCGCGAGGATAGACGGGTTGACCGTCCAATTCAGGGAGGAAGGGTTTTGGGTGGAAGCCATCGTCCAAGGGCACCTGAGCAACAGTCGGCTCGCCGACCTCCAACGCTCCACCATGGCGTTGCTCCAGCGAATCGACGGCGCGCCGTATGAACTCGAGAACCTGCTGGATGAAGGCAGGACGGACTGATCCTCGGGCCCAGGCCGCGACCCACCCAGGCTTCCAGGCACCTCAGGCCCGGCGGCCGGAGCCCCTCCGGGTCGTTTCCCGCAGGAAGAACTTTTCCTGAGCTATCTCAGCAGCCTTTTGCCATGTGAGTGGGAGAGAGAGGACAGGATGACCGGCCCAGACGGGCGCCTCCGAACCGGGGGGACGCAGGATCGGGCGGGCCGATCTGTACTCCAAGTCTCCGGCGCATCTTCCAGACCATCCCGGTGCATCCCGTCGTGATGTCCCGGGCAAATAATCCGCCGTGAACCCACTGCGCCATGCGAATGTGGACGGCCCGAGGACGAGCCGTTGCACGTCGAGTTTGAGGCTCCCAGACTCGGAACCATCTCCCGAAGACACGCTCGACAATCCCGGATGCGCTGCCTACTCTGAAGTCACTCTCCCCACCTTCTCATAGTCACCAGCCAACCATGAAAACCAAACTCGCCCTCGCCCTCGCTTTTGTCTGTGGCGCACTTTTCGCCACCATGTTGGTCGCCTTGGCGTTGGTCCATTGGAACGGTCAGCAGTCCCAGGCGTTTTGGTCCTCCTATCTGCACAACTACGCCAATGACGCGCTGCGCCTAAGTCGTGGGCAACAGGAGGAAGTGCTGCGAAACATGGAAAGCAAGTTGCCTGGCGTGGTGCGTTCGGTCCACTCCTTCGGCGAGAATGAGACCACGCGTGGTGCGCTGCACCGGGCCAAGGAGTTCTATGCGGAAAGCGGGAAGCCGGTGCCGCAGGAGATCGCAGGCATCATCTCTTCCCCGCATTTCTAACCTGGCCAGCATCGGAAAGGTCCCACATTTAATTAGCGTTCAGCCGGCCCGCTCTTTCCCGGCGGCTCGGGACTGCGATGCACTTGTTCGCACGACATGACCGGAGACAGGATTCTTCGACCATGCAGAGACGATTCCCTATTCTGCTGTGGACCCTCCCGGAGCGTTACGTATCGATCTTCTGCGGCGTGAGCGGCTTCGTTCTGTGGCTGGCGGTCATTGTGGGGTGCTTCCTGGGCGATGGCGGGGACGGCCTTTTGTTTCTCCTACTGGGCGTCGTCAGTTTGGTCGGCATTCGCCCGCGCCAAGCAGGGCGACTGGGTCCTTAGGGAAAAGGGCGAGCAGCCCATGGCCTGGAGGAGGGTGCGGTGCGACCCGAGCCATGATCGCACCGGACTTCGCTGGAACTTCGTGGTGGCCGTAGCTCACACCAGGCCATCACAAAGATCGATTTCGACGCCGAGGGCGCAGGAACACTCCTGCGCCCTCGCTGCGTTTCAGAGAGGCTCGCAAAGTCCGCGTCCACCCTTCGGGTGGCGTCCCGGACTGAACTCCGTTCAGGAGCTCGGAGGATTGGGGTGGGCCGTCCATTCCCCGTCCGCGCCTCCCAGCGGCGTGCACGCATAATCCATGTCGCGCAGGAACGTCACCGCCTGTGCGGCGTCGATGCCCAATTGCTGCATTCGCTCGGGGTTCTGTTCGAAGAAGATTCTACCAATCCGTTTCCTGCGCAGTAGGGATTCACAGCCGAGCAGGACCCAGGTGTCGGCACCTTCGACGTCGATCTTGAGAACTTCGATCGGCGTGTCGGGCAACGCTTCATCGAGGCGAACGAGGGGGACTTCGATGGTGTCGGGGGTGGCGGCGGCGGAGATTCCGCCCCAACCCGTCTGGGTGGCCGGGCCGACCTGGAAGCTGATGGTGCCGGAACGGTGGCCGGCTGCCTTGGGGACCAGTTTGATGCGGTCCGAGAGGCGATTCAGGCGGAGGTTGTTTTCGATCAGGGCGATGTTCCGGGGAGCTGCCTCGAAGGCCACTACCCGACCCGACGGGTTGGCTCCTGCCCAGAGCAGGGAGAAGTAGCCCATGTTGGCCCCCACATCGACGAGCAACCCGCCGTTCCGCGCCAGACGGCAGATCTGCTCCGAGAGCGCCCACTCATAGAATCCGTGGAAGGCGATGTTGCCGGAGATGACGTCGCCCGGCAGCAGTCCGAACATGCTCACCCCGGGGGCCAGTTCCA
>JADLFD010000164.1 GCA_020845805.1 Verrucomicrobiales bacterium
CGGCGATTTCGAAACGCGTCTCATACAGGACGCGCTCCGCGGCCACCGCGCTCCTCCCGCCGCTCCAAGCGCACAGGAGAAACAGCACCAGCCCCCACCGGCTCAGGTTTCGGCTTTTCCGGAGGCCGGAGAGCACCACGTTCACAGAACCCATGCGCGGTTAGTTGGGGTTGGTGCGATTCGATCCGCTCCGACCAGACGGCGAGGCGCCCCCAGCTTGCGGCGCGCGCGGCGCCGGCGCGCTCATGCTGGGAGTCGAGACCGGGCTGGGACGCGACATCGTCGGACTCGGCGCCGTGTAGCTCGGACGAGGCGCAGAGAATTGCGGCGACGGTGTGGAGACGGACGGGCGAGGCGCGTTAAACGAACTGGCGGCACCACCGCCCGCGGCTCCCATGGAGGAGCCTCGTTGATAGTCGACCTTGGGCGCGCCCGGCGTGGAGAGGCCGCGCGCGTTCGGCCCCATGCCACCCGCTTGCTGAGGCACGTAACGACTGGGCACGGCGGTGCTGCTGGACGGACGTTCCGTGGTTGCCGGGGCACCCACCGCCGGTGACGAATAGCCGCCCCTCGATTCGAAGGTGCTCTTGCCCGGGTTCACCGGCACCGCGGTGCGGGTCGAGGATTCGCGGGCGCGTGAGGGCAGATTGCGCGAGGGATCCGCCAATGGGACCGGGGTCGTGGCACGCCCATTATTGTTGAGGGACCGCCCCGCACCTGGGGTCGCCACAACACTCGATCGTCCGGTCGAATCAACGGTCGAACCGCCGCGCGATTCCACCGGTTTCCCATCGGTTCCTACGCCGGGGGTGCCCGTGCGCGACGCGGTGCCGCGCGTGGTCGGCGCCATCGGGCGCGACGCCGGAGACGAGGGTCGCGCGACGGAACTCGAGGGCCGGGGCGAGGTTTGCGTCGCCAAGCCGCTGCCCGAGCGATCTTCGGCAGCCTTGCCGGGAGCGTCGTTGCCGCCCGAGGCGAACCGAGATTGGACCGAAGGCCGGGAGGGGTTGGCGAGACTGCTCCTCGACGGACGTTCATTCCCGACGATTCCCGCGGTGGAGGAAGAAGGTCGAACCTCGGAGCGCACGGCCGCCGGTCGCCCACCGGCACTCTCCACCGCGGTGGGGCGATACACCACATAGCCATCCTTGGAGCGCTCCATGCGATCGGCACGCGCCACGGACGTCGCCTCACCCGGGAGCGGTTCGACCCGGGCCTTGGGCACTTCTCCCCGCGTCAAGCTGGCCACATTGGAGTACCCCACTCCGTTGTTGACGATGGTGTTGTTGTCCCCGTTGATGACGTTATTGACTACGGTCGTGTTGTTATAGATGTGCTCGGCCCGCCCCCCGCGGATCGCGCGATGTCCCACGTTGCGGTGGCAGAAATTCCCATACTCCACAAAGGTGAAGCTGGCGTAGCTGAGTCCGAAGCCGAAACCCACGCTGACCCCTTCACCGTGCCACGTCAGTCCCAGGCCACTCCGCCAACCGCAGGCCGGCGGGAGCGGGGCCCAACCCACGTGCGAACCGGAGTGCCGCCAGGTCACCCAACTCGGGCCCCAAACGGTGTCCGGCACCCAGCACCAGCCGATGCCCGGGTACGTGCACCAGCGTCCATAGTGGAACGGCGCCCAGCCCCAGCTGTAATCCGAATTCCAGTACCAGCCGTGGTTCGTCCAGACCCAGCGCCCGCCTTGGCAATACGGCGCCCAGCTCTGATTCACCACCACCACACTGGGCTGCCAAACCCATCCGTAGGAGGGCACCTGGTACCAGTTCCCGTAGGGGGTGAGATCCGTGTAGAACTGCTGGACCGCCACCGGGGCCTCGGCGGGGGGCTGCGCCGTCGTCACGGGAGCGGGCGGCGGCGCGGGTTCTCCGGAAGCGGCCGAGGCGACCGTGGGCTCTGCGGGCGGCGTTTCCGATGACGTCTCGGGACGATCCATTGCCTCCTTCAACTGCTCCACCGCCGCCACGAGGTTGGTCTTGAGCGAGGCGGATTCCGCTTCCTGCGCGCGCAATTCAGCGCCTCGTCGCATCATCCCGGCGATCACGCCGTCGGGAACGCCGATGTCCCGCAGCAGGATGATTTCGTCGAGTGCGAGATCGTAGGGAACATTGGAGGAGTCCACGAACGCGCGGGCGACCTCTTCGCCGGCTCCGGTCTCTACCAAGCGCACCACCTCTTGAATCTCCGGCCTCAACGCCGGTAGCACTCGATCCGAGCGTTTCACGGCCGGTTCGGCCGCGGCCTCTGCGGGCGTCACGGGCGACCCGGGCGCGATGCTTTCGGCGGACGCGATGGCGTTCGTCTCGGAGGCTGGCTTGGTTCCCGAGGCCGGCTCGGAAGAGCCCACGGTTTTGGCTCCACAGCCGGATGCAAAGGCGGCTAGGGCCGCCACCGCCAACCAACGACGCACGTCCTGACGACGGGTTTTCATAGGTCTCCCTACGGTTGTAGTCTTTTCTCGGCGCGAGGCAACCGCCAATTCGGGATTGCCTGGCCAGGATCTGGTTCTCCGCTTCCAGTGCATGGACTGATCCATGGGATGGGCTATTCAGAAGGCTTGGGGGCGGACGAAAGCGGTCTTGCGACGGGACTCGGCCTCGACCAGCGTCGCGACGATTCATCCCGTGAGCACCCGAGAGACGCCCCTTCGCGACCAGGTTTGTCTGATTGCCGGCACGACCGGCATTGCCGCCGCGACGGCGGAACTCGCCGGGACCGCCGGCGCCCGCGTCGTCGTTTCCGGCCGTTCCGCGGAACATGGCGACGACCTGTGCAAGACGCTGCGTGCGAAAGGGATTGCAGCGATGTTCGTGGCCGTGGATTTACGCGAGGACACGGCGGGCGACCGGCTCGTGCAGGCCTGTGTGGCCGCGCACGGGCGCATCGACATGGCGTTCCACGTCGCGGGAATCAGCGGTCGGAAGTTCGGCGACGGCCCGGCGCATGAGTGTTCCCCTGAGGGATGGGATGCGGTGATGGACATCAACGCCCGCGGGCTGTTCCTGCTCAGCGGCGCGGTGATCCGTCAGATGCTGAAGCAACCGCTCTCTCCCAGCGGGTTACGCGGATCCATCCTGAACATGGCGAGTGTGCTGGCGTGGTCCCCTTCCCCGGGCAGCTTCGCCACGCATGCGTATGCCGCCAGCAAGGCGGCCATCATCGGGTTCAGTCGAGCGATGGCGGCGCACTACGCGCCGGAGCGCATCCGTGTCAACGTCATCGCCCCCGCCCTGGTGCGCACCCCCATGAGCCAGCGCGCGCAGCAGGACGCACGGATTCTGCATCTCATGAAGACCAAGCAGCCGCTGGTGGGGGATCTGCTCTCCGCGGAACAGGTCGCGCGCGCCGCTTGGTTCCTGCTCGGCGACGACGCCTCGGGGATCACGGGGGACGTGCTCACCGTGGACGGCGGATGGTGCGTCAGCGAAGGCCAGCACGCATGAGCACGCACGTGGTCGGACTCGACCTGGGAGGCACCAGCGTCAAAGCGGTTTCCCTCACCCGGCAAGGAGTGGAACTCGCCCGGGGCCACCACCCCTTCGACCTCGAACAACCAGGGGCCTTTGTGGAGGCGATGAAAACCGCCCTCTCCGCCCTCGAGGATCAGGTCGGCACGCCCGCCGCCGCGGTTGGAATATCCGCCCCGGGACTCGCGGCCAGGGACGGCACCTGCGTGGCGTTTATGCCAGGTCGCTTTCCTGGTCTGGCGGGGTTGAACTGGGCGCACGCGCTACATCGCGACCGGGTTCCCGTCCTCAACGACGCCCAGGCCGCCCTGTTGGGGGAGGTTTGGTGTGGCGCAGCGCAAGGGGCGAGCCAGGTGGTCATGCTGACCTTGGGTACCGGCGTGGGAGGAGCCGCCCTCGTGGACGGCCGGCTGCTGCAGGGGCGGTCGGGCAAGGCCGGTCACCTGGGGCATGTCTCGCTGGATCCCGCCGGACGCCGAGGCATCACGGGCGTCCCGGGCAGCCTCGAGGACGCCATCGGCAATCACAATATCCGACAGCGGACCGCGGGGCGGTTCGACACCACGCTGGCCCTGATCCATGCCCACCAGCAGGGCGACGCCGAAGCAAGCCGTGTCTGGCTGGAGTCGGTGCGCGCGCTCGCTGCGGCGCTCACTTCATTCACCAACATCCTCGACCCCGAGCGCATCGTGATCGGGGGCGGGATTGCTTCCTGCGGCGACACGCTCTTTCTCCCATTACGACGCTGGGTGGCCGAGTGGGAGTGGCAGGTGGGGGCTCCGCCGGTGGCTATTGTGCCCGCCGAACTGGGCGACCGCGCGGGGGCGGTGGGCGCCGCCTGGCATGCGCTGCGTGAATCCGCGGAGACGGAATCGTCCGGTGGGTGATCGCGACGCCTCCTGGCTTCCTCCCGCCCCGCCGCCCGGCGCGAGGCAGCCTCACCAGCCCCGGCGCCCGTTTGCCCTTCCTCCGGGCGGGCGCGGCCCGCTACCGTCCCGCCCGTGCTTCCGAGCGCCTCCTATCTCGACGGATGTCGTGCCCTTCTGGACGTGGTTGCGGGACAAGTCCCGCTGATCCAACGCGCGGCGGATCAGTTCGCCGCCACCATCCTCGCGGGACGGATGGTCCACCTGTTCGGGTCCGGTCACAGTCGCATCCTGGTCGAGGAGATGTGGCCGCGGTACGGCTCATTCCCGGGTTTCAACCCCATCGTGGAACTCTCGCTGAGTTTCCACAATCTGGTGGTGGGAGCCAACGGGCAGCGCCAGGCCATGTTCCTGGAGAACGTCCCCGGCCTCGCCGGCCGCATCCTGCGCAACTTCGACATCACCCCGGTTGATTCCGCCCTGGTGATTTCCTCCAGCGGCTGCAACGTGGTGCCCGTGGAAATGGCGGAAGGCTTCCGCCAGCGCGGCGTCAAGGTGGTGGCCATCATCTCCCGCCGGCACTCGGAAGCGAGCACCAGCCAGCGTGCGGATGGCCGCAAGCTGCAGGACTTTGCCGAGATCACCCTCGACACAGGCGCCCCGGTGGGCGACGCCATGGTCCGGGTGGAGGGCTTGGACACGCCGGTCGCCCCCGGCTCGACGGTCGGCGGATGCCTGCTGGTGAACTGCCTCAAGGCCGAGATCGCCCTGCGTCTCACCGCCGCCGGGCATCCCCCCAAGGTCCTCACCGCCGGCGCGGTGGTGGGACGCGCCCGCGCCACCGAGCTCTTCGAGGCGGCCTACGATGAGCACGCGCGGCGACTGGCGCGCCTCTACGCGAACTTGGGCGCCGAAGCGCAACCCAGTTCCCCGGCCGCGTGAGCGCCATGAAGACCGCCGCTGAATCCGCCCCCGCGCCGCGCCCGCAGGTGCTGCTCGTGGAGTGCCCCGATCGCCCCGGCCTGGTGCACGAGGTCACCGGGGTTCTGTTCCGCCAGGGCGCCAACGTGGTCGGAAACCAGGA
>JADLFD010000165.1 GCA_020845805.1 Verrucomicrobiales bacterium
GCAGCTCGATCACGCCGATCGCGGATTCAGTTTCCAAGCGGACGGTCCGCTCGACATGCGCATGGACATCACCCAGGCCATGACCGCCGCCGATCTCGTCAACACCGCCGATCCGGCCGACCTCGAACGGATCTTTCGCGAGTTCGGCGAGGAACCGCAGGCCCGCCGCATCACGCGCGCCATCGAAACGGTCCGTCGCGCCAGCCCCCTGCAGACGACCCTCGAGCTGGCACGACTCATCGAGCGGGTGAACCCACGTCACGGACAACGCATTCACCCCGCCACCCGTGTGTTCCAGGCCCTGCGCATCGCGGTGAACGACGAATTGCAGATCCTGCGCCGCGGCCTCGCCGCCGCCGTGCGCGCCCTGCGACCCGGAGGGCGACTCGCCCTCATCACCTTTCACTCGCTCGAAGTCCGCACCCTCCGCGACTTCGCCGCCCAGGCCACCCGCGACTACGATTTCGATGGCGAAGTCGATGTTCCGGAACTCCGCCGCCCGCGGCCGCCGCAACTCGATTGGGTGCAGAAGAAGGCCCTCGTTCCCACCCCGGAGGAAATCTCCGCCAACCCGCGCGCGCGCAGCGCCCAACTGCGCGTGCTGGAGAAACCCTGCCATGGCTCGTAACCCTCGCCGCACCCCGGCCCCCGGATACACCTCCACCATCGCGTCGGTGGTGCTGATCTGCATCTCCGTCGCGCTCGCCCTGCTCGCCCAAATCCGACTCAAGGACGAACTCAACCGCCTCGACCGCGATCTTTCCAAGCTCGATCGCCAGATCACCGAGCAGCGGAAGCTCAACCAGAAACTCGTGTCGGACTACCAGTTCCTGGTGTCTTCCTCGGGACTCGAAAATCGCGTGCGCGAGATGCGTCTGAGCCTCGTCATGCCCACGGAAGACGCCCGGGTCATTCTGCCCGAGCCCATCTCCGAACCTCCGGTGCCGGCGGCCGTCCCGCCGTCCGTCACCCCCGTTCCTCCGGCGTCCTCCCGACGCTCCTACGCCACGGAGCTCGCTCCCACCCCCGCCATCCCGCCCGTCATGGCCCGCCAACGCCGTTAACCCCCGCCCCGCCGCCCACCCGTGGACCTCCTCCGCCAACGCCGACGCTTCCTGTTCATGGGCGCGTTTCTCGCGCTCGCGTTTCTTGCCCTGGCGTACCGGCTCGTCGACCTGCAGGTCCTGCAGCACGAGGAACTCCTGGGCCGCGCGCGCCGAGCCCACGCCCTCGAGATCAATCTCAAAGCGCATCGAGGCACCATCCGCGACCGCACCGGCGAAGTGCTCGCCCAAAGCCTCCCAGCCCGGACACTGGCCGGCAATCCCGCCCTGATCGGGCCCCACTACGAAGCGGTGGCAGAGGCTTTCGCCCCCCTGCTCAACACCAACGCCGCCGCCCTTGCCCGCGCCCTCCAACCGCGTGTCCGCACCAATGAACTGGGGCAGATCCAGCGCGACCGCCGCGGGCGCCCCGTCACCAACCAGTTCGTCGTGCTCAAACGACGCATGCCCCACGAGGAATGGCGCGCCCTCTCGGGCGTGATCTCCAACCTCACCTTCGGGCTCCCCACCAACCGCATGTCGGAGATCCGACAACTCCGCCGCAGCATCGCCCCCGACCGCGTGGAGGACGAGATCCGCGTCTATCCCAACCACCAACTCGCCGCCAGCGTGGTGGGGTTCACCGACGTCGAGGGCCGCGGCCTAGAAGGCATCGAAGCCTTCCTCGATCCGCAGCTCAAGGGCGTCGATGGCGTCATCAAGACCGGTCGCTCCAGCACCGGCGCGGAGTTGCGCTGGCTGCGTGAGCTCTACCTCGAACCCCAGCATGGGCGGGATGTGTACCTGACGCTGGATGCGCGGCTGCAGCAAATCGTCGAAAACGAACTCGCCGCCACCATGAAGCAGTTCCAGGCGCGCAGCGCGTGCGCCGTGGCGATCGAGCCCGCCACCGGCCGCGTGCTGGCCATGGCCAGTCTCCCCAGCCACGACCCCAACCGGCCGCGCACCTCCACCAACGATGCTGCCCTCCGCCGCAATGCCTGTGTCGCCTACACCTTTGAGCCAGGGTCCACGCTGAAACTCGTGGCCGCCACTGCGGTCATGAACGAGAGGCTCCTCGGACCCCAGGACACGGTCGACTGCGGCGAGAACGGTCGTTACATGCGCGAGTTCGGTCGCGAACGCGTCGTGCTCCGCGACGTGCACGCCATCAAAGAGCGCTACGCCCCCGTGGAACGTGTCATCGCCGAATCCTCCAACATCGGCACCTTCCAGCTGGCTCTCAAACTCGGACGCGAACGCTACGCCGATTACCTCTTCCGTTTCGGCTTCAACCAACGCACCGGGATCCGCCTGCCCGTCGAAGAACATGGCCAACTCCGTCCCCTCGGAAAATGGACCATGACCGACTTCTCCCGCATCGCGATGGGGTACACGGTTTCCATCACGCCCCTGCAGCTCGCCATGGCGATGAGCGCGCTGGCCAACGACGGGCAACTCATGCGGCCGCAGATCATCGACCGTATCGTCGGTCCCGACGGCACCGTGCTGTCCCAGCCCCAGCCCGAGGTCGTGCGCCAGGTGTGCCGTCCCGAGGTCGCCGAGCACGTCCGCCGCGCGCTCCGTCACGTGGTCGAGGACGGCACCGGCACCCAGGTGCGCATGGACCGGTACAGCGTCGCCGGCAAGACCGGCACCGCGCGCATCGCGCCCTACCGCGAAGACCGTTACCACTCCAGCTTCGTCGGCTTCTTTCCCACCGACAATCCGCGCCTGTGCATCGCGGTGGTGGTCGAGGACCCCAACCCACGCCTGGGATACTACGGCGGCAAAGTCGCCGGTCCCGCCTTTAAAAACATCGCCCAACGCGCCGCCAGCTACCTCGGTATCGTCCCCGACCTCCCCCGGCCGGGCGAGGAAGCCGCCGAGGAGCTCGCACGGCCACTCGCCTCCACGCTCAAGCACTGATCTCCGTCACCATGGAGCCACGCCCACTCTCCTTTTTCGCCCAGGCCTGCCGAGGCGAGCTGCGAGGTTCGTTCCCCGAGCAGCCGGTCCTGCGCGTCTGCTCGGACTCGCGCGACGCGCGAACCGGCGACCTGTTCATCGCCATCCCCGGCGAACACTTCGACGGCCACGACTACGTGCCCCGCGCGTTGGAACGGGGGGCGGTAGCCTGCGTGGTCTCCCGCGCCCAAGCCGCCCGTTTCCCCGACGCCCCGCTCCTCCTGGTCGAGGATCCCCGCCTCGCCTTCGGCCGCATGGCCGCGCATTACCGCGCGGAGTTCCGCGTGCCCGTGGTCGCAGTCGCCGGATCCAACGGCAAGACCACCACCAAGGATCTCATCGCTTCGATCCTCGACGGCTGCTTCGAGACCCTGCGCAGCCCGGAGAGTTTCAATAACGACATCGGCGTGCCCGCCACCCTGTTCGGTCTCGAAACCCGCCACCTCGCCGCCGTGGTGGAGCTCGGCACCAACCACCCCGGAGAACTTGCCCCGCTCGTGCGCATCACCCAACCGCGCATCGGCGTCCTGACCCATATCGGAGAGGAACACCTCGAGTTCTTCGGCAGCCTCGCCGGTGTCATCGAGGAGGAAGCCTGGATCGCCGACCTCCTTCCCCCCAACGGCCTGCTCGCCCTCCCCGGCGATGCACCCTGGTCGGACACCGTCGTGAAACGGACGCGCGCCCAGGTCCTGCGCATCGGTCGCTCGGCGACCTGTGACTGGCGTCTCCTCGAATCCGTTCCCGACGCTTCCGGCACCACCTTCACCGTCAGCGCGCCCGACCCCGCCTGGTCCGGGGAGTACCGGGTTAACCTGCTCGGCGCCCACCAGGTCTCGAACGCACTCCTCGCCATCGCCACTACGGCCCAGTTCGGACTCGGCCGACGCGAGATCCAGCGCGGTCTTGCCCAATGCCAACCCGCCAAGTGGCGCATGAACCATTGGCAGTGGGACGGGGTCGACGTGCTCGAGGATTGCTACAACGCCAACCTCGACTCCACGGTGGCCGCCCTCGACACCCTCCACGCCTTCCCCTGCGCCGGCCGCCGCGTCGCGGTCATCGGCACCCTGGCCGAACTCGGGGTCCACACCTCGCGCGCGCATACCGCCGTCGGCCAGCACGCCGGCCGCCTGGGCATCGACCGCTTGATCGCCATCGGTGATCCCGCCTCCCTCTCCGCCGAGGCCGCCTCGGACTCCGGGACCACGCAGGGCTTGGTGGTGGACTCACTCGAAGCCGCCGCCGCCCATCTGCGCTCCTGGCTGCGGCCCGGCGACTGCCTGCTCGTCAAAGGCTCGCGCTCCGCACGCATGGAACGACTCTCGTCCCTGCTGCGCGACGCCTCCTGCCTCCAACACGCCGCGTGAACGATGCTTTACACACTCAGCATCTGGTTGCGCTCGTGGGCGCAGGGCACGGAATGGGCGTCCGTGGTCAGCCCCCTCCGCGTGCTCGAGTACGTGTCGTTCCGCAGCGCCGGCGCCGCCCTCACCGCCCTGCTCCTCTCGGTCGCCCTCGGACCGCGCTTCTTTCGGGAACTCGTCCGCTGGAACTTCGGGCAGAAATACCAGGACCCGGGGGCGAAACAGGGCATCGCCATGGATCCCACCCGGAAGATTGGCGTCCCGACCATGGGCGGTCTCCTGATCGTGCTGGTCCTCGACCTGACGGCCGTGCTCTGGGGACGTTGGAACACGCATCTCCAACTCACGCTGCTCTCGGTCCTGGTTCTGGCGGGACTCGGCTTCTACGACGACTACGCGAAGGTGGCCAAGCAATCGCGCGAAGCAGGCGCGACCGAACGTCTCAAGCTCATCGTCCAGCTGGGGCTGGCGGCGTTTATCGGGCTGTATCTCTGGTGGAACGATGCGACCCGCCCCCTGGTCTCGAACATCATGGTGCCGTTCCTCAAGGAACCCGTGCTCACCGGAGCCGCCTGGCTCGGCATCCTGATCACCATCGGCACCATCGTGGGCAGTTCCAACGCGGTGAACCTGACCGATGGCCTGGATGGTCTGGCGATTGGGTGCACGGTCATCACCTCCTCCGTGTTGCTGGTCTTTGCCTACCTGGTCGGGAACCGCGTCTTCGCTGGACAACTCCTCCTTCCCTACGTCGACGGAGCGGGCGAACTCGCGGTCTTCACCGCCGCCCTGATCGGCGCGGGACTGGGCTTCCTCTGGTTCAATTGCCACCCGGCCCAGGTCTTCATGGGAGACACCGGAGCCCTCGCGCTCGGCGGAGCGCTCGGCATCATCGCGGTTCTCGTCCACCAACCCTTCGTGCTCCTGATCGCCGGGGGCGTCTTCGTTGCGGAAGCGCTCTCCGTGCTCATCCAACGATCCTGGTTCAAGTTCACCCGCCGACGCTACGGCACCGGCCGGCGGGTCTTTCTCATGGCCCCGCTCCACTATCACTTCATGAAGAAGGGATGGTACGAAGCCAAGGTCACCATCCGCTTCTACATCCTCAGCATCGTGTGTGCCCTCGTCGCTCTCAGCACCATCAAGCTACGCTGACCCCCAACACATGACCCGACTGGCTGGACAACATGCGCTCGTGATCGGACGCGACCCCGGCGGTGACGCCGCGGTGGCGTTGCTCCGCTCCCGCGGCGCGTCGGTCGTGCACACGACTGCGTCCACGCTCACCTCCGCCCTCGACCCCCGTCCCGACTTCGCTGTGGTCAGTGCCCCCGCCGCGGGACACCCCCAACTGGCCGAACTCGCGGCGCGCGACATCCCCCTCTTGAGCGAACGCGAACTCGCCTTCCGCGAGAGCCTTTGCCTCCACGTGGCCGTCGCGGGCGCCAGTGGCAAAACCACCACCGCCCAACTGATCGCGCATATCCTGCGCGGCGCCGGCCGTCGCGTGGCCATCGCCGACGGCACCGAACACCCCGCTTCCTCCTTCGCGGAGACCTCGCGGGACCTCGACTTCCTCATCCACCGCATTGAGGACCGCGAACTCGAGTACCTGCATTTCTTCCGCCCCGTGGTCGGAGTGCTCCTCAACGGACCGGCCGATCATCCCGGTTCCGAAGGCACCTGGGACGACTACCTCCGCCGGTTGGCGCGGCTGTTCGCGCGTCAGCAACCGTTCGATTGGGCCATCGTCCAGAGCGATACCCTGGCCCACCTGCAGGCCCTCGACGCGCCCCCCCCTTCCAAAGTGGTGACCTTCAGCGCGTTCAGCCGCACCGCAGAACTCGGCCTCGACCGCTCGCTCCTGGTCAGCCGCTGGGAGGGATGGACCGGTCCCCTCTGGGACATGCAGCGCGGGCACCTGCACGGACCCCATTTCGCCGAGGACGCCCTCGCCGCGCTCGCAGTAAGCCGCGTGCTGCGACTGTCCCTCGACGACATGACCCACGCGCTGGAGTCGTTCGTGCCGCCCGCCGGCGCCTTCGAAACCCTCGGCGAGGCGGGCGGAATCCGGTTCATCGACGACAGTCGCTCCCAGAATCTCGACGCCCTGGCGAAATCGCTCCTGGCCCTCGCCCCCAGCCCTCCCGAAAACCCCACCGTCTGGCTGATCGCCGGCGGGGATATCTCGGGTCGCCAGTTCTACGACCTCGGCCCCACCCTCGCCTCGCGCGTCCGACACGCCTTCGTCTACGGGGAGGCCGGCCCCGCCATGCGCACCGCCTGGAGCCTATTTACCCCTTGCACCCCCGCGGCCTCGTTGTTAGATGCCGCTCAGTGCGCGGCGATGCAGGCCCAGCCTGGCGACACCATCCTGTTTTCGCCCGCCTGCCCTGCCAGTGGAAACACCGCCTCCGGTCCATCCGCGGGGAGCGTTTTCCGTGCCGTCTTTCAAGCTCGGTCCGCTCCCGCGTCGGCGCATGCCGACACCGGATCCGGCCCCGGTTCACCTGGAACAGGCCCGCGCGCACACCCTGATCCCGCGGTGGCCACCGAGCCTCGCCAGAACCTATTTCCAGCCGGCGGCCAGGCCGCCGCGAAACCCTAGCCACTGATTCCAAACCCAACCGTCCATCGATAGATCATGAGCACTCCGAGCCCGTTGCAACCCCAAGGCGCCATCGACGGCACCGCACCGAAATCCAAGGTCCGCATCACCGTCCTCACCATCCTCGCCCTCCACGTCGTGTTTGTGGGCGGCTTGCTAATGCAGGGATGCAACCCCAAGGGAACCCCCGCCGCTTCCACCGCTACGGACGGCGGCTCCAACTCCCTGAGCTCGCTGCCGCCCCTCAATAGCGACACCACCTCGGGTTACTACAGCGCGCCGCCCACCGACGCCTACTCCACCACCACCACGGCTTCCAGCACTCCCGGAGGCGCGACGCCCTCCGGGGCCACCGGTTTCGGTGCACCCGGCACTTCCGGCACCGGTACCGGCTCCACCCTGCCGCCCGTGCCGCCCAACGCCACGGGTGCGGGTGCGGGCACGGGCGCCGGATTCCATGCCTCCACCCCCGGCGGCGCCTACCCCGGCGCACCGCTCGACAACTCAGCCGCCTCCTCGTCGTCCCTCCCGCCCGCCACCGGCCTTCCTTCGACCTCCTCGTCCGGGGGTCTGACCACCGAACACGTGATCAAGAAGGGCGATCTGATCCGCGATATCGCCAAGAAATACGGCGTCACGGAACAGGCCATCCTCGATGCCAACCCCGGCGTCAAACCGCGCAACCTCAAGATCAACGACAAGATCAATATCCCTGCGCCCACCGCCCACGCCGCCACGCCGGCCTCCCCCACGCCCGTCGCCAGCACCACCACCGGCTCTCCGGACGCTCCGCTGCCCGCCGCCGGCGAAACCTACGTCGTCAAACCCGGCGATAACCTGACCAAGATCGCCAAGAAATTCGGAGTCACTCCCGCCCAGATCCGCGCCGCCAACCAGCTCCGCAACGATCGAATCATCGCCAAGCAGCGCCTCAAGATCCCTGCCCGCACCCCCGCCCGCCAGGAACCCGCCGCCAATAGCGGTCCGGCGATCTGAGCGGACCGTACGGACGCACCGCCGTTCACCCACCCCCAACCCATGCGCGCCGCCATCGGCATCATCACCCTCGTCACCGGCCTGCTCATCACGCTCGGCATCGCCATGCTGCACAGCATCGCCATGCATGAACCCGAGGCCGTGGGGATGTTCCGCAAGCAGTGCCTCTGGGTGGGGATCGGTCTGGTGCTGTGCGTCGTCACGGCCTCCATCGACTACCGACGCACGCGCTCGATCTCCTACGTGCTGCTCGCGCTCACCGCCGTGCTGCTCGTGCTGGCGCGCACCCCCGGCATCGGGCAGCCCATCAAGGGCGCCTGGCGCTGGATCAAACTCGGAGGGCTCGGTTCCCTCCAGCCCTCCGAGTTCGCCAAGATCGCCATCATCCTCTCCATCGCCGCCTACGCCCACCAGTGCCAACGCCTGATGCCGCGCTTCACCGTCGGCCTCGTCTATCCAGGCGCGGTGATCGGCCTCATGCTCGGTCTCGTACTCCTGGGCAAAGACCTCGGCACCACGGCCCTCATCTCCCTCATCTCCGCCGGCATGCTCTACGCCGCCGGCACCCGACTGCGACACCTCGTGCCCGTCAGCGTGATCGGCGCCACCCTGCTCGCCGCCTACCTCACCCAGGATCCCGTGCGCTGGCGTCGGGTGGACGCCTTCCTCCACCCGGAACTCTACGAGGAAACCATCGCCCTGCAGTCCGAACAGTCGAAGATCGCCATCGGCTCCGGCGGCATCCCCGGACTGGGCCTCGGAAATGGGATCCAAAAATCCGGGTTCGTCCCTGAGCAATCCACGGATTTTATCCTCTCGGTGATCGGTGAGGAACTGGGGTTGCAGGTCACGCTTCCGCTGGTGGCTGCCTACCTGGCCTTCACGCTCGCGGCGCTCAGCATCGCGCGACGCGCCGCCGACACCTACGGGTCACTCATCGCCTTTGGAGTGGGGGCGCTGGTCGGTCTGCAGGCGATCATCAACATCGCCGTCACCACGGCCTCCGTCCCCAACAAGGGTCTGGCCCTGCCTTTCGTGAGCTATGGCGGCTCCTGCATGCTCGCCCTGCTCATCCTCACCGGATTCCTCATCAGCGTCGCCTGGCACTCGCCCGCCGAGGAATCCTCCCCGCTCCTCACCCGACGCGACGAGCGCGAGGAATCCTCGCTCCAGAACGCATGACGCCTCCCCTCCCGTCCACTCGTCGCGTGGCCATCGCCTGCGGGGGTACGGGCGGCCACCTCTTTCCCGGCCTCGCCGTCGCCGAACAATTGTTCGAACGGGAAGCCGAAGTGCGGCTCCTGGTCTCCGCCAAGGACGTCGACCAGCGCGCGCTCCAACACGAACGACGATTCGAGGTCATGACCCTCCCGGCCGTCGGCTTCTCCCTCGCGCGCGCGCTGCCGTTCGCCCTCGAAACCCTGCGCTCGCTGCGCCTCGCCCGCGCCGCCTTCCAGCAGTGGCGACCCGACGTCTTCCTCTCCATGGGCGGCTTCACCAGCGCGCCGCCCGCCCTCGCCGCCCGGAGCCTCGGCATCCCCGTCGCACTCCATGAGGCCAACGCCATCCCCGGCCGCGCCAACCGCTGGCTGGCCCGCTTCGCCCAGCGTCGCTACCTCCACTTCCCCGAGTCCGCACACCGCCTGCCCGGCGGCGCCTGCGACGTGGTCGGCATGCCGGTCCGCAGCGCCTTCCAACCTTCCGATCCCGGCTCCTGCCGACTCGCCCTCGGACTCGACCCCCGCCGTCCGGTATTGCTGGTCATGGGCGGCAGTCAGGGCGCCCGCGCGCTCAACCGCGGGATCCTCGATGCGGCACCGGCTCTGATCCGGCACGTGCCTGGTCTCCAGTTTCTTCACGTCACCGGCCGCGAGGACGAAGCCGAGACGCGCGCGGCGTACGCGCGTGCCGGGATCAACGCCAGTGTGCGCGCTTTCCTCACCGAGATGGAACTCGCCCTGGGCGCCGCCGACGCGACGCTCTCCCGCGCCGGCGCCTCCTCCATCGCCGAATGCGCTGCCCTGCGGGTGCCCGCCCTGCTCGTGCCTTACCCGCACGCCGCCGACGATCATCAGGCCGCCAATGCGCGCGCACTCGAATCCGTCGGCGCCGCCTGCGTGCTCGCGCAGTCCCGACTCAGCCCTGAGTCGCTCGTCGAAAGGCTCGTGCCGCTGCTCGCCGACGCGCCCACCCGCGCTCGCATGCAACATGCCCTCGCCACCTGGCATCGCGCCGACGCCGATGCGCGCGTCGCCGACGGCGTGCTGCGACTCGCGCGCGGCCAGGCCGACGATGCCGGTTCCACCGCCACCGCGCGACGCGACACCGCGCCTTCCTCCTTCAGCGCATGACTGCGCCCGCCCCCGCCATGGTCCCCCTTGCTCCCGCCGCCGAGGCCGTCTGCCTCCTCGAGGCCCACTTGCGTCGCACCCTGCCACCCGGGGCGCGCATCCTGCCCCGGGAACCGCTGGCGCGTCGCACCACCCTCCGAGTGGGCGGCCCCGCCGATCTCCTCGTCGAACCCGCCAACGAGCAGGAACTCTCCCTCCTGCTCCACGCGGCGCGTGCCTTCGCCGTGCCGTGGCGCGTCATCGGCCGCGGCTCCAACCTTCTCGTGCGCGATTCCGGGGTCCGCGGCCTGGTCATCTGCCTCTCCTCCCCGGCCTTCGCGCAGGTGGAGGTCAATGCCCCCCTCCTCCGCTGCGGCGCAGGCGTGCGGCTCAAGGACCTCGCCGCCACCGCCCGACGGCACGGTC
This sequence comes from Verrucomicrobiales bacterium, assembly GCA_020845805.1. Classification (GTDB taxonomy): domain Bacteria; phylum Verrucomicrobiota; class Verrucomicrobiia; order Limisphaerales; family CAIMTB01; genus CAIMTB01. Next base: position 10,739 of record JADLFD010000165.1, read on the forward strand.
TTGCCGGACTGGAATTCCTCGCCGGCATCCCCGGCAGTGTGGGCGGCGCCCTGCGCATGAATGCCGGCGCCTGGAACAGCATGACCTTCGACCGCGTCGACTCCGTCCGCTTCCTCACCCCCGACGGCGAGGTCCGCGAGGCGCGCGGCCCGGACATCCCCACAGCCTACCGTCGCTGCGATCTGCTCCGCGATCATATCGCCGTGGCGGCGACGGTCCGCGGCGATCCCTCCACGCCCGAGCAAGTCGAGGCGCGGCTCAACGAGCTCAACAGCAAACGCTGGGCCTCCCAGCCTGCCGCCCCCAGCGCCGGCTGCATCTTCAAGAATCCCGCCGCCCTCCCCGC
>JADLFD010000166.1 GCA_020845805.1 Verrucomicrobiales bacterium
AGCGAGCCGGTGGCGCTCAGCACGTTCACCCCGACGGATATCCTGCTGACCGGCCCCGGCGGCGCGGTGGTCGGCGTCACGGCGATCTCCCTGGTGGGCGGGAGCATCTCCACCTACCGGCTCACCGTGCCAGCGTTGACGGTGACCGGGGAGTACACGCTAGTGGTGGGACCGAACATCGGGGATGTGAGCGGTCGACTGATGGACCAGGATGAGGACGGCGTCGCTGGCGAGTCGGTGGAGGATCAATACCGCGGCGTGTTCACGATCGACGCCACGGGCCCCCGGGTGACGAGCGTTTCCGTCAGCGGCGACATCACCTCCCCGGTGCGACAGGTCGACGTCATTTTCAGTGAGGCCATGGCGGCCGGTTCTTTTACCGCCGAGGATGTCCGGCTCGTGCTCCCCGGCGGCGCCATCCTGAGCGGCCTCGGCGTCTCCCGCCTGAATGCCACGACCTTCCAGATCACCTTCGCATCCCAATCGCAATTTGGGGAGTACACCCTCGAGATCGGCCCCGACGTTCAGGATACGGTGGGGAACGCCATGGACCAGAACCAGGACGGCGCCCCGGGCGGGGATGCCGATCGTTTCCGCGGAACCTGGCGCATCGTTCTGCCGGATCTCGTGCCCAGTCAGTTGAGCCTGCCGGGAGCGGCGCAACCCGGCCAGACAGTCACCGTGACCTGGCGGACCACCAATCGTGGCAACGCGCCGGCGATTGGTCCCTGGACCGAGACCATCATTCTTTCCCTGACCGGCAATCCCACCGGCCCCGCCGCTCAGGTGGTCGTAGTCGGCGCCTTCCAAGCCACCGAACCCCTGGCGGTCGGAGCGACCGTGGACCGTTCGATCACCGTGGCGGTTCCCATCACGTTCGGCGGGACCGTGACGGCCTTCGTCGGGGTCGACTACAATCCCGAGCGCGTGGTCGAATCGGATGAGAACAATTTTACCTCCACCACGCTCGAGGTTCAGGTCGGACCCCCTCCGGTGGACCTGGTGGTCTCTTCCTTGGCCAGCCCGCCCTCGGGCCGAAGCGGCTCCCCGATTGAGGTCAGCTGGCTCGTGAGGAACTCCGGTGCGCTGGCCACCGAACAGGCAGCCTGGTCGGACCGGGTTTACCTCTCGCGCGACGGAGTTCTCGACGCCGGGGACACCGTGCTCGGCACCGTGGCCCGCGACGGCGCCCTCGATTCCGGAGGCACCTATGCGGTGACTCGAAGCTTCGGCCTCCCCCAAACACTTACCGCAGGGTCCTATTCGATCATTCTGGTCGTTGATGCCTTGTCCCAAGTCACCGAACCCGGCGGAGAAACCAACAACACCCTCGTCAGCACGACCGCCCTCGTCGTGGCCGAGGAACCTACGCCCGATCTCGTGGTCGAGTCCGTCGTCGCTCCCGCTGCCGGCGTGCTCGGACGGACGGCCACCTTCACCTGGGTGACTCGCAATGCGGGCGAAGCCGCGGCCTCCGGGTCGTGGAACGAGCGGATCTATCTCTCCACGACGGGAACTCTAACCGGAGCCGTGCTCCTCGCGACGGTCGAACGCGCGGGCGGACTGGCGGCCGGGGCGCAATCAAGCGGTTCCCACACGGTGATCCTTCCCGCACTCGCAGATGGCGCGTACTTCGTGCTCGTTGTCACCGACGCCACCGACGTCCTTTTCGAGCGTGGGGGCGAGACAAACAATCTCGGGACCTCAGCCAACGCGATGACGCTGCAGCACGTTGACCTGGCGGCTGCCGGTGTACGGGTGGAAGGTCTCCTGCGTGCCGGGGGCTCGGTCACCGTCCGTTGGGATTCCCGCAACGCGGGCACGGCTCCCGCCACCGGTCCCTGGCTGGATCAGGTCTTTCTGAGCACCGACGCGATACGCGGCAATGACGTGCTGCTGGGATCGTTGGCCGACGAAGGAAGTTTGGCCGCCGGCGGCACGAGGGAGCGCTCACTCGCCGTGCTGCTCCCTGACGGAATCGAAGGCGCGTACTGGATTCTTGTGGTGGTGGACGGGGAAGGGGCGATGAACCCCGAGGGTGGCGCAGGAGCCGTCAACAACCTCGCTGCCTCGGAACCGCTCACGGTTCAGCCTGGTTTGTACGCCGACCTGACCGTCACCACCGCCTCGACCCAGCCGCGTGTGATCGGCAACCCCGCAGATCTCACGATCTCCTGGACCATTCGTAACGCCGGAGCGGCCACCACCACCACCGATCGCTGGGTGGATCGCGTGGTGCTTTCGATCGACGAAATCTACGGCAACGCGGACGACGTGGCCCTCGGTGACTTCGAGCACACCGGGTCGTTACCCGCGGGAGCCACCTACAGCGAATCGCGAATCGTCACGCTGCGCGCCAACCTCGAAGGCCGGTTCAAACTGCTGGTGCGCACCGATGCTCTAGGCGGCGTGTTCCAGAAGCCCAACACCGCACCCGACGTGCTGGTCTCGACTCAGGTCGTGGAGGTGATCCGGGGTCCGTATGCCGATCTCGTGGTCCAGGGCGTCACCGCACCGCCGACGGCGACCAACAACCAGGA
>JADLFD010000167.1 GCA_020845805.1 Verrucomicrobiales bacterium
GATCCGCGCCCGGTGGCACCTTCATCGCGGATTTCGCCGCCGGCGCCGGTGGCGGCTCCCGGGAAGGGGGAGATGGCGGTGGGATGATTGTGCGTCTCCACCTTCATCAGGTTGTGCACGATCCCGGAGGTGGCGAGGTAGCGCGGCGCCGACGGATCGGCGGAAGGCTGCCAGCATTCGATCTCCCCGCCTTCCATCACCGCCGCGTTGTCGCTGTAGGCGATCACCGTGTGTTGAGGCGCGAGCCGGTGTGTGTGGCGGATCATCTGGAACAGCGAGTGCTCCTGGCGCTGGCCGTCGATGACGAACTCCGCGTTGAAGATCTTGTGCCGGCAATGCTCGCTGTTCGCCTGCGCGAACATCATGAGCTCCACGTCCGTGGGATTGCGCTGCAGACTGCGGAACGCGCCGACGAGGTAATCGATTTCGTCGTCGCTGAGCGCGAGTCCGAAACGGCGATTGGCCGCCTCGAGCGCCGGGCGACCCGCCCCCAGAACGTCCACGTGCTCCATCGGCACGCCCTGCTTCTCCTCGAACAATCGCGGAATCTCGTGGCGCGCGGTGAGAACGCTCTCCGTCATGCGATCGTGCAGTAGCGCGGCGCAGGCGGAGAGTTGGTCGGCCGTGGGCGCAGGTCGGGTCGAAGCCTCCAGCACGAGGCGGTACTCGGTCACACGCTCGACGCGACGGATGGGAAGGCCGCAGTTGTGCGCGATGTCCGTGGCCTTCGAAGCCCAGGGTGAGACGGTCCCCAACCGGGGGGCGACAATCAGGGGAATCCCGTCGGTCGGACCCAGGTAGGGATCCCCGTACGTCAGCAGTTCCGCGAGCTTGCGCGAGTGATCGGCGGAGACCGCATCGGCCAGGGCCACGGCGTGGAGAAAACGCGCATGGACCCCCACGATGCCGGGGTGGATGGCCTGGAGCCGCGGCAGAAGGGCCGCAGCGCGGAACGACGACAGGGCGTTGCCGCCTTCGAGTTGGATCAAATGCATGTTCGGAATGCGGCGACCGCCGGAAGCGGGAGCCTGCCGCCGGGCGCCGCCCGAAGCCACGGCCGCGGGGCCGCGCTCTCGACGGCGACGCTTCAGCGTCACGCAGGCGATGAGAACTTTCGTTCTCCGGGGGATCAAGCCGAGAGTCCGCCGCATCCGCTGCCGAGGCCGGGGCCCGGTGGCGCCACCCTCTCGACCCCCGAGCCCTCCGGCAAGCCGTCGGACAGGACGTGGCCTCCCCTCGTTGCGGGGCGGGAGTCGGTGGGGCGGTATACAGGGATCGCACTCCCTCGCGGGTCGCGCGAGGATGGCGTCGGACGCACCCTCATGAACAAACTTCGCTTCACGTGGTTGGCCCTGGCGTTGCTGGGGCCTGTGGCCTCCCCGCGAGTGAACGCGGCGCCCAAACCTGTCCAAGTCTTCCTTCTCGCCGGGCAATCCAACATGGAAGGCCAGGCGGTGGTGGACCTCGATGGACCGGACTACAACCAGGGCCGGGGCACCCTGGTCCGGCTGATGGCGGACCCGGCCAAGGCCCCGCCGTTCCGGCATCTCCGCGGCGTGGACGGCCGATGGACGGTTCGCGACGACGTCTGGGTACGTTACCAGCGCGAAGAGGAACCGCTGCTCAAAGGTCCCCTGGGGCTCGGCTTCTCCGTGTACGGTGATCCGCATCACTTCGGACCCGAATTGCAGTTCGGCCACGTGCTGGGCGACGCGCTCGAAAGTCCGGTCCTGCTCATCAAGACCGCGTGGGGCGGCAAAAGCCTGTACCGGGATTTCCGGCCCCCGTCCTCGGGGGGGCAGGTGGGCGCGTACTACACCCGGATGATCGCGCAGGTACGCGAGGCGCTGGCGAACCTCGATACGGAGTTCCCCGACGCCCAAGGCCGCGGATACGAACTGGCAGGCTTCGTCTGGTACCACGGCTGGAACGACGGCGTGGATCCGGAGAAGGCGGTGCCTGAGTACGAGCAGAACCTCGTGAACCTCATCCACGATGTACGACGCGAATTCAAGGTACCGAACCTCCCGGTCGTGATCGGCGAACTGACGGGTGCGTGGGTGGATGCGCCGCCCGAGTGGACGCGACTGCGCCAGGCGCAGGCCGCCGCCGCCGCCCGGCCGGAGTTCGCGGGGCAGGTGGTCTTTGTCCCGACCCGGGATTTCGTACGCCCGGCGGAGGACTCACCCAATCCCGGCCACGGCCACCACGAGTTCGGCAATGCGGAAACCTACTTCCTGGTGGGCGATGCGCTCGGCCGGGGCATGGTGAAACTCCTGCCGCGCCAGGTGCGCGAAGGGGAGATGGCCGGCTACCTCCTCGTTCCCAACGAGAAGGTGCCTGAGCGCTTCAACGCCGGGTTCTCCATGTACGTGGCGGCCTGGCCCCTGCTAAAGGAATACCCGGGAACCCAGTTTCAAACCGGCCTCTTTGGCACCTGGATGTTCGCGCAGTACGAGGGGGCCGCCCCCACCAACATGTATTCTGACATCGAAGGGGGGCTGGGCTGGTGGCGTGACACCCGGTTCGCCACCGAGACGCCCAAATTCATCATGGGCGGAGTGGCGCCGAATTTCCGTGAGTGGGCCAACGGCCCCGGCGCCGGCCAGGGAAGGGACTGGGCCGAACCGAAGGGCAAGTATGGCGTGGCCCAACTCAGCCCGTGGATCCTCTGGCCGCCCGACGGTCTCAACCTGAAGCAGGGCACGTGCGGGGAGTGGTTTGGCTATGGCTATCTCCCGCTTCCCCTGACCTCCGCCAAGCGCCAAACATCGGGCCAGAAACTCCCCACCGGGGACCAGTCCTGGACGCTCTTTCTGAACACCGGCAACTTCAAGGGACCGGTCGCCTTCTTCACTCCCTACTTCTGGTCCCATTCGGTCCTGGACGAATCCCGCCTCGCCGGGTTGCTCCTCGACAGCCGGCCTTCCGATCCCAATCGCGCGCTGCAGATGGAGACCCAGTACGTCCCCAGCGTCACGTCCACCGACGGAAAAGGTGGGACGTACGCCCGCATTGCGGAAACCTCCTTCCCGCGACGTCCGAACGGTGAATCCCCCGTGGTGCACCGGGTCATGTCCTACACGCGCCAGGCGCTCTGGGACGCCGTGAAAGCCTGGTTCGAGGGAGGCGCCACGGCGACCGGCGTCATCGACTCCGCCCACGCCGTCATTCACCGTTTCGGTGTCCGTGGCGGGGCGACATGGAGGATCTATACGCCCGACGACCCTGAGAAACTGCGTGTGCCCATGGCCTGGAAGGCGATCGCCACGGCGGCGCCTCTCGATGACGAGACGTTCGGCTACCGTTGGAACGAGCCGTGGTCGACCGCCGCGGGCAGTCGGGAATCGTCCCCGTCCCCACGCCAAACGCTCCCCGAGTATTATCGTCTGGCCACCAACACGCAGGGGAAGGCGGAGTGGGTGCCGGTGCGGCCGGGAGACGTCCCGCCGGAAACCGGGTTGCTGAGCCACCGGTTCGTGCGTCCGCACGAGGATCCTCCCGAGGCTTACGTCACGCCCGACGACGCCGGCAGTTGCTGGAAGAACCCCGGTCCGGTGGCGGGCCCGTTCCAGGTACGCCTCGGCGACGGCAGCGTGCTGACCTACTCGTGGTACCGGTTTGTGGATCAGCCCGCGCTGCTCAACGCCGATCTGTCCGACGCGGAACGCGCCGCGTTGCAGGCGCGCGTGGAAAAGCTGCATCGGACCTGGACCAAGGATCGTGAGTATCTCCCGCCCCCGGCGACCGGGAGACTGGCGGATCTGGACCCGGGAGTGATCGTCACCCCACCCCCCGGGCTGGAGGTCGGCCATGTCCCCATCGTCACGCGTCAGGAAGCGGGGAAGTAGCGACGGGGTCATTCCGCCGAAATCATCGCGGCACGGGAGGTGCGGAGGCCGGCGCTCGGCGGACCTCGAACCGGTACGGATAGGGCTTGGCCATGGACCGCGCCAGGGTGACCAGGGCGTCATCCGCCGCCTTGGCCTGGCGCCGGAGGCGCGCGGAGGCTGGGTGGTCACCGTTGAATTGCCGACGGAAATGTTCGCCCCCCCACGCCTTGTCCCGCGCATCGACGATCTCCTTGACCGCATCCGACTGGGCATCCCAGGGACCGCCGGGCTCCCAGCCGTTGGCGGTGGCCGAGGCAATGTTTTCACCCCGCGCGAGTCGTTCCGCACTGTACCGACCCACCAACCGTCCCTCCGCGCGCACTTCGTAATCACCCGCGTCGAGTCCTGTGATCTGGAGCCGGTACCCGTTCAACGTGTCGGGAATCGGAATCCACCGATGGTTGAGCGCGCTGAAGATCCCCAGGTTGAGGGGCAGGCCGCGGTCGAGACGCCGAAACCCGATGCCATCGGGCAGACGTTCCAGCGAACTGACGGTGCAGTGTTCCGCGGACACCGTGCGCAGGGTAGGGGCATCGAGACGGACCGCGGAGACCTCGGCCGGCGCGCCCAGGCCCAGCAGCAGGGTGTATCCCATGGCCAGTTGACCGAGATCGTTGAGGTGAACGCCGTCGTCGACGTGCAGGCGGGTGTGGTTCTTCGAATCCTTCTCCTGAGCATTGGCCGAGACGACGCGTCGCTGGATCTCGCGCATGCCGCGCGACACGTCAATGGACGACGCGCCCAGGGATCGGGCCAGGGCCATGCCCTCGTCCGCCATGATCTGGAGGTAACCTTTTTCGGCGGTGTCGGGGGATTCCGCGGTGATGGCCGGGGAACAAATGAAGACGCGGATCCCACGCTTCTGACTGCGGAGAACGATATCGCGGATACCGTCGAGATACTGCTGGCGATGCGTGTCGTCCGCCTTGGTGCCCCATCCGATGTCGTTGATGCCAAAAGCGACGGTGAGCACCGTGGTTCCCTGCGCAAGCACGTCGCGTTCGAGTCGCTGGAGACAGCCGTGCGCGGTGTCGCCACCCTGGCCGGCGTTGAGGAATCGCACGTGACGCTCCGGGAACCGCATGAGCGTGTAGTGCTCGACGATCTTCGTGTAGCCGCGCGCTGCGGTGATGCTGTCGCCCAGGAAGGTGACGGTGTCCCCGTTCCGCAGGCTGAATTCAGACGCATGAAGCGTCGTCGCGGTGAGGCACAGGGCGGCCAGAAGGTGGCTTGATCTCATGGGTCCGGGTTGGGGAGTGGAGTGGAGACGGGAGGGGACGGGAGGTGACTTCGCGGAAGCGGGACTCGTAATCGGGATGATTGGTGCCCATCAGGCGGTCCCAGATATTGAAGTAGAGCCCATAGTTCCCGCGCATCTTCTCGTGGTGCATCACGTGATTCGTCGGGGTGTTGAGGAAGTACCGCAGCGGGGTGTTCATCAGCCAGCGGGGATGGAATTCGAATCCCGTATGACCGGCCACGTTGAAGAAGATCTGCCACAGCATGACCAGTCCGAACGCGGCGGGATGAATGGGCATGGCCAGTGCCACCACCGGGAAGATGCTGGCTTCCACCACCGCTTCCGCCGGGGCAAAGGCGTAGGCGGCCCAGGGCGACGGATTGGTGGAGAGGTGATGCACCCGATGAAAGATCGGGAAGAGAAGGCGGTGATGCATCAGCCGGTGCGTCCAGTAAAAGTACGCGTCGTGCAGGAAAATGGCGCACACCACGCTGCCGAAGAACCAGCCGCGCCCGTGGTCCGAAATCCTCCAATACATCTGCGTGTACCCGGCGCGGGAGGCGACGATGGTGCCCGCGCCGATGACGCCGAAGATGACCAGCGTCAGCAGGGAATACCCCAGCTCGCGTCGAATGTCCGCCGACATCGGGAATCGGGCGATGATCTTGCGATGGAACCACCGTCGGCGGAACAGCCAGTAGGCGAGGATCCAGGCCAATCCGGCGAACAGGAAGTAGCGGAGGCCCACCTCGACGGTGGTGAACAGGGAACGCTCCAGAAAGGAGCGCTGGGTGCCGAAGAGCAGATCGAGAATCCTCATGCCCTGGGCGCAGTACGAAACCTCTGCCACGCGCCTCGGCGGGCGGCGGCCTGACCGTGGGGACGACCATCACGCATGCGATACATTGAATTCCGCCGACAGAGTTACGGGGCGCACACCCCGGAGGGCAAGGAATTGTGTGCGCACCGGGAGGTTCGCCTGAGGTCGTGGCGCCGTCGTTTCCTGCGGACGATCCTGCAACGCAAAGGCAGGCGTGGTGACCTCGGAGCCGAAGAGGGGTCGTTTCACGCCAAGGCGCCAAGGGGAAGAGGCTGTGGAAGCCGACGGTGTGATGTCACCTGCCTTTCTTGGCGCCTTCGCGCCTTTGCGTGAGACAAAGACCGGGGTAGCTCACGCCAAGGCGCCAAGCCGCCAAGGGGAAGAGGCCGTGAAAGGTGACGGTGCGATGGCATCTGCCTTTCTTAGCGCCTTCGCGCTTTTGCGTGAGACAAAGACCGGGGTGGCTCACGCCAAGGCGCCAAGGCGCAAAGGGGAAGAGGCCGTGAAAGGTGACGGTGTTATGGCACCTGCCTTTCTTGGCGCCTTCGCGCCTTTGCGTGAGGAACACCGAAGAGGGGTGGTTCACGCCAAGGCGCCAAGGCGCAAAGGGGAAGAGGCCGTGAAAGGTGACGGTGCGATGGTACCTGCCTTTCTTAGCGCCTTCGCGCCTTCGCGCCTTTGCGTGAGACAAAGACCGGGGGGTGGTTCACGCCAAGCCGCCAAGCCGCCAAGGGGAAGCGGCTGTGGAAGGTGACGGTGTGATGGCACCTGCCTTTCTTGGCGCCTTCGCGCCTTTGCGTGAGACAAAGACGGGGGGTGGCTCACGCCAAGGCGCCAAGGCGCAAAGGGGAAGAGGCCATGGGAGGCGACGGTGTGATGGTACCTGCCTTTATTGGCGCCTTCGCGCCTTTGCGCCGTGGCGTGAGAACCGAATACGTGGTGTTTCACGCCAAGGTGCCAGAGTGGGAGTCGGCGGCTCGAAGGGTTTGATTGTGCCCTTCCAGGAAGGGACCCTTCATAGACATCAGCCATGGACGAGAACGAAATCGGACGACTCGTGGTGGACGCCAGTGTACGTGTCCATCGAGAACTTGGACCGGGATTGCTGGAGTCCGTGTATGAAGTTGTCCTGGCTCGGGAACTTCTGGATCGCGGACTTCACGTCGAACGACAGGTACCCGTTCCCATCCGATACCGCGGGCTTCAGTTTGATGAGGGATTTCGCGCCGATCTGATCGTGGAAGAGAAAGTGATCCTCGAGCTTAAATCGGTGGAAATTCAGAGCAGAGTGCATGCGAAGCAGGTTCTGACTTATCTGAAGCTGACAGGCTTGCGCCTTGGTTTTCTCCTTAACTTTGGCGCCGAACTCATGAAGGAGGGTATTGAACGCGTCGTGAACGGGCTGCCAGACTAGGAACCCAGCAATGTTGGCGGTAGTGATGTGGAGTAACGGGGGAACCCCAACCTCAAGGTGAATGCTGTATCAACGTGGATACTTGATTTCGCGCGACTCCGCCTTCGGGTGAGACCGGAAACGAATGCCTCACGCCAAGGCGCCAAGGGGAAGCGACTGTGGAAGGCGACGGTGCGATGGTACCTGCCTTTCTTGGCGCCTTCGCGCCTTTGCGTGAGACAAAGACCGGGGGGTGGCTCACGCCAAGGCGCAAAGGGGAAGAGGCCGTGAAAGGTGACGGTGTGATGGCAACTGCCTTTCTTGGCGCCTTCGCGCCTTTGCGTGAGACAAAGACCGGGGTGGCTCACGCCAAGGCGCCAAGCTCGCCAAGGGGAAGCGGCTGTGGAAGGTGACGGTGTGATGTCACCTGCCTTTCTTAGCACCTTCGCGCCTTTGCGTGAGACAAAGACCTGGGTGGCTCACGCCAAGGCGCCAAGGCGCAAAGGGGAAGAGGCCATGGGAGGCGACGGTGTGATGGTACCTGCCTTTCTTAGCGCCTTCGCGC
>JADLFD010000168.1 GCA_020845805.1 Verrucomicrobiales bacterium
CCGGATCGGCGTCGCGATCCGAGCTGCGAGTCCACATCGCGGAGGGATCCCGCGCCGGGGCCGTACGCGCCTGGACGCTGCTTCGGGAGCGCGTCGAGGAGCGTGCGCCGGTGCGGTGCGTCGAAGCCCGGTCGGGCGCACGGCTTCTCCTGGAACTCGACGACCGGTTGCCGGCCGAGGCGTTTCGGATGGAAGCCGCGGGGACGGCGGTGAGAGTGGCGGGCGGTTCCTCGCAGGGATTGATCCACGGCGTGGGGAAGCTTCTCCGCACTTCCCAGTATGAGGGAGGTTTTCGGCCATCGGCGTGGCGTGGCACTTCGGTCCCCCAGGGGTCGCTTCGCGGCATGTATTTCGCCTCCCACTTCCACAACTGGTACCATCAGGCCCCGGAATCGGAGATCCGCCGTTATCTCGAAGATCTGGCGCTGTGGGGGATCAACTCGGTGATGGTCATCTTCCCGATGATCAATCTCCAGGGCTGGGAGGATCCGGCGGCGGGGCCTGCGATGGACATGGTCCTACGCTACGCTCGGGCCGCGCGGGGTCTTGGCCTGCAATTCGCCACCGGACTGAACAACACGATGTTCATCGGGGCGCCGCCGTCGATTCGCGCCACACGTCTGCCGGATCCGACCGGCAGGCGCGGCAACAGCGGGCATCCCATCTGCCCGTCCAAGCCGGAAGGGCACGCCTACCTGATGGCGAACGCACGCCGACTCTTCGAGAAGTTGTCGGCAGTCGGGCTCGATATTCTCGTGCATTGGCCCTACGACGAGGGCGGCTGCGCCTGCGAGCAGTGCCGCCCGTGGGGCAGCAATGCCTACCTTCGGTTGTCGCGCGACCTCACTCTGCTGGGGCGGGAGTTTTTCCCGGGCCTCAAGTCGGTCCTGAGCACCTGGATGTTCGACACACCGCCTGAAGGGGAATGGGCGGGGCTCACTGAATCCTTGTCGCGGGAGCGGGGGTGGGTGGACTTCATCCTCGCTGATTCGCACGAGGACTTTCCCCGGTACCCCCTCGATGTTGGCGTACCCGGTGGCCTGCCGCTTCTCAATTTCCCCGAGATCAGCATGTGGGGGAATTGGCCCTGGGGCGGTTTTGGGGCCAACCCGTTGCCCGGGCGGTACCAGCGTCTGTGGGACCAGGTCCGAGGGCAGGTGAGCGGTGGGTTCCCGTACAGTGAGGGTCTTTACGAAGACCTGAACAAGGCCGTGGTGGCGCAATTCTATTGGGACCCGAATCGAAACGCGCGGAAGACATTGGTGGAGTACGCGAGCTATGAGTTCGGTGCGGGGGCACACACCCTCATGGACTTCCTCTCCCTGGTCGACGCTTTGGAGGACACCGCTTCGCGATCCTACCGGAAGGAACCGGTGGTGCGGGAGACCGTGGAGCGCGCCCACGGCCTGGCGACGGCGCTTCAGGCCTTTCTGCCCGAGTGGGGGCGTCGGGGTTGGCGTTGGGAGATTCTGTATCTGCGGGCCGTGCTGGACCACGAACGATTCGTGGGCGGAGGGTTGGAAACGCCGGCTGCCGAGGCCGCGCTCCTGCGGTTGATCGAGCTTTACCATAGCGAACTGGAGACCGAGGACCCGTACCATCACCGGGTTCGGCCGCCGCTGAAGCGCGCCGTGTCTCGACGGGGAAAGGCTTAGTGTCTCGGGAGGAGCCAACCATTCTGACTTGTGCGGTGGCGACGAGACTGCGCGACGGGCGCAGCATCGTACGGCCATCCCGCGAGGCGATTTCATGCATCTCATCCCACGAATCTGCGTCGTGTCACGTCTCGGGCTGATCGTGGCCCTGCTCCTGAGCGGATTGGCCGTGGCGGGCGCCGCCACGGTTCGACCCGCCGCTGACGCGATTTCGTATCCCGACGGTCGACCTTCGGCGCGCTACCGTCTCGACGCGGCGGACCAGGGGCGGGTGCTGCGCCATGGTGGCGGGCCAGGAGGCTGTGACCAACTGGGGGCCCGTGATGTCTGGGTCTGGGAACACGGCGGCACCTACTTGATGCACTACGACGGAGCCGGCCCGCGCGGTTGGCTGGCCTGCCTGGCAACCAGCACCAACCTGAAGGACTGGATCCAGAAGGGACCGGTGCTCGAACTGGGGCGGAAAGGAGAGGACGACTCTGCGTCGGCGTCGTATGGCGTGACTCACTTCGATGGTCGGGTCTGGCACATGTTCTATCTGGGCACGCCCAACACGACCCCGGCGCCCGACTACGTTCCTGCGTTTCCGTATCTCACCCTCAAGGCGCACGCGGCGACCCCGGCCGGGCCCTGGTCCAAACAGGTGGGCGTGATCCCGTTCCGTCCGAAGCCGGGGACGTATTACTCCGTCACAGCCAGCCCAGGGCACGTGATCGAGCGTGCGGGGGAGTCCCTCATGTTCTTCAGTGCCTCCACCGATCAGCCCATTTGGCGAACCCTCGGACTGGCCCGGACGCGGGATCTCGACGGTGGCTGGCGGATCGATCCTGAACCGATCGTACCGCCCACCGAGCAGGTAGAGAACGCCTCGGTGTACTACGAGGGGGCGAGCCGGACCTGGTGGCTGTTCACCAACCACGTGGGATTACGCGACGGTTTGGAGTACACAGATGCGGTCTGGGTCTACTGGACCAGAGATCTCGAGCGTTGGAACTCGGCGCATAAGGCCGTGGTCCTCGACGCGAAAAACTGCTCCTGGTCCCCGCACATCATCGGGTTGCCCTCGGTGGTGCGCGTGGGCCGGCGTCTGGCGATTTTCTACGACGGCCACGCTTCGGATCGAATGCCCACCGGCGTGAAGAGCCATATGGATCGCGATATCGGACTGGCGTGGCTCGATCTCCCGCTGGTGGCGCCCCCGGTCGATTGACCGCGCTGGGGAATCGGGATTGGGTGGGTCCGGATCGATGAAACGTCACCTGTTTCCCGGCTGGCGGGCGTGCTCCCTGGTAGTGCTGCTGACCGTAGTCACGGCGATGCTGGGGCGGCGCCTCCCGGCGGCGGAGCCCGATTCCCTGCCGCGTGGTCATCTCTTCCTCCGGGCGGATTTCGAGGGCACGGAAGCGCTCCAGGCTTGGGGCGGCACCGGCCGTCTTGGACCCGGGCACGAGAGCCGCGGCGCGTTGGGCATCGAACTCCCGCCCGGCGCGGCAGAGTCCTCCTCCTTGGCCAGCATGAATCTTCCGGCCGAGGCGATGCGCGGGTACCTCGTGCGCGGGTCCGCCTTGGTACGAGCTGAAAACGTGAGTTCGCGGCCCAATCCCTGGAACGGGATCAAGTGCATGCTCGCTCTCGAGACGGCGGATCGGAAGCTCTGGCCCCAGGCGGAGATCGGGACGGGCTCGTTCGACTGGCGCCGCGTCATGTTCACGGTGCGGATCCCCACCAATGCCAGTTCGGCGCGGTTGCTGCTCGGATTGGAGCAAGTGACGGGCCGGGTTTGGTTCGATGACGTGACCTTCACCGTTCTCAAGCCGCCGGTGCGTCGCGAGACGAAGCCGGTGACGGGGCCGGTCTTCACGGGTCGCACTGTGCCCCGGTTGCGTGGCGCGATGATCAGTCCGGACATCGACCCTGCCGGCTTGCGCGTTCTCGGCCGCGACTGGGGTGCGAACCTGATCCGCTGGCAATTGATCCGGCACGGGCGTCCCGGGCAGTCCTCCTCCCTGGATGACTACGACGCCTGGCTGGAGGAGGCATTGAAGAAGCTCGATGCGGCGTTGCCGCACTGCCAGGAGCATGGGCTCCACGTCGTCATCGACCTGCATTCACCGCCAGGGGGGAAGGCGACCCAAGGCGGGTACGTTGGGGCGGACGACCGATTGTTCACGGATCCCGCGTGTCAGGCGAAGTTCATCCGCGTATGGGAGCGGATTGCCAGCCGCTATCGTGGTGCCGTGCCGGTCTGGGGCTTCGACCTGGTCAACGAGCCAGTGGAGGAGGTCGTCGCGGATGACTGCGACGACTGGCAGTCGTTGGCGGAACGGGCGGCGCGAGCCATTCGGGCCATCGACCCGGCGCGGACGATCATTGTTGAACCGGCGGCGTGGGGTGGACCGGGGGGCCTGGCTGATCTGGTGCCGCTGTCGGTGTCGAACGTGGTGTACAGCGTGCATATGTACCTGCCGCATCGCTTCACGCACCAGGGGGTTCATGAAGCGGGGCCGGCCTATCGGTATCCGGGTGTGATCGAGGGCAAAGCCTGGGACAAGGCGCAACTGGAGGTGGCTCTACAGCCGGTGATCGACTTCCAACGCACCTACGGCGTGCACCTGTACATTGGCGAGTTCAGTGCCATTCGCTGGGCGCCGGAGGGCAGTGCCGCCCGGTACCTGTCCGACCTGATCGACCTCTTCGAGGCGCACGGGTGGGACTGGAGTTACCACGCCTTTCGCGAGTGGAACGGGTGGAGCGTGGAGCACGGATCGGATCGGGAGGATACCAGGCCTGCGGCGGAACCGACGGACCGTCAGCGCTTGTTGCAGGGGTGGTTTGGGCGCAACGAAAAGCCCCGCTGGTGAGGCGGGCGATGGAGGTGGGTTTTGGGCTTTGAACGTGGGGGGTGGGGCGGCAGGATCGGGCACCTGCCGAGCGAATTCGTTCATCCTTTCCCCTATTCTCCCCATGCCCACCAAGACGAAGGAACCGAAGGAATCTGAGCCAACCTCAACGCACCGGTGGCTCTCCTACCGTCCCGAGATCAAGGTGCTGGATTGCACGATCCGCGACGGGGGGTTGATGAACAACCATCATTTCGACGACGCCATCGTGAAGGTCGTTTACGACACCTGCGTGGCGGCGGGCATCGACTACATGGAGCTGGGCTACAAGGCCTCGCGCAAGGGCATCAAACAGGGGGAGCACGGTTGCTGGAAGTACTGTCAGGAGGAGGACATCCGCCGCATCGTGGGGGACAATCCCTCGAGCCTGAAACTGACGGTGATGGCCGACGCCGAGCGTTGCGATTATCACGAGGACATCCCGCCGAAGAAGGATTCGGTGGTGGATATGATCCGCGTGGCCACCTACATCACGCAGATCCCCACGGCGCTGGACATGGTGAAGGACGCGCATGACAAGGGGTATGAGACCACGCTGAACCTCATGGCGGCCTCCATCGTGCCGGATCGCGAGCTCGATGAGGGGCTGGAGATGATGGCCAAGTCCGAGGCCAAGGCCATCTATGTCGTCGACAGCTTCGGAGCTCTCTACAGCGAGCAGGTCCACTACCTGGTGCGCAAGTATCTCGACCACTGCAAGGCTTCGGGCAAGGAGGTCGGAGTGCACATGCACAACAACATGCAACTCGCGTATGCCAATACGCTGGAGGGGATCATCGAAGGCGCGAACTTCGTGGACGCCACCATGGCCGGACTGGGCCGGGGGGCGGGGAATTGTCCGATGGAGCTGATCCTGGCCTTTCTGCGGAATCCCAAGTTCAACCTGCGTCCGGTACTGGACTGCGTGCAGAATCACATCGAGCCGATGCGCGCGAAACTGTTGTGGGGTTATGACCTGCCCTACCTCCTGACCGGCATGCTCAACCAGCATCCGCGGGCGGCGATTCGATTCAAGGAGGCGGAGTTGAAGGGCGCGAAGGGCGATATTCTCGCCTTCTACGATTCCGCCACGGCGGAGGAATAAGGACGGGGATCCGGGCCAGTCGCTGGTCCATGGTGAAAGCAAGTCGGACCGGACTCCCAGGTCAGCGGCGGTGCGCCGCCGTTTTCCCGGGAATCCGGTCCGTGCTTTGGAGCTGGCTTGCGGGATCTCCGGGCTCAGCGCTCAGCGCTTGGCGCGGTAGAACTTCGCCGACCCGGAGGTGGGGACGGTGAGAGGGCTGCCGCCGGCCACATCGGCCCACGCCCCGGTGACAGAATCCGCGGATTGGAGGGTTCCGGTGAAGGTGATCACCAGACCGCTGGCGGTACGGGCCAGGGAGAGGTCAGGGGCGGCCGGCGGCGTGGTCCATTGGAAGTAGGCCGGGATCGCCTTGGTGCTGGCGGCGTCGCCGACAAGCGCGCGGACGCCCTCGGCGTCGGTGGTGAACCATTCGAGGTTCGCGGTGCCGGCGGTTTGGAAGTAGAGCAGCCGGAACGGATAAATGCCGGCCTTCGGCACGTAGACCAGGAACGGGGAGTTGGCCACGCCGCGGTCCGGACCGGCCGGAGCGAGTGCGTCGAAGAAGCCGAGTACGACACTGGAGGCCGCCTCGGTGGGATTGGTGCCGGCGCGCACCTGGAAACCGTCGCTCTCATTGGGGAAGCCGGTCCAATCGGTGTTCACCACCATGGTGTACATCCCGGGTGCATCGAACTCGAGGGCGGTGATGATTTCCTGAGCGAACTCCTCCATCAGGCCGTTGACGCCCGGGATGCCGGCGAAGGCGCTGGCGGTGTATTCCGGATCATTGAAGTAGCCATTCTGCCCGAGGGAATCGGTGTCGAGATTGATGACCCCTGGCCAGGTGAAGTAGCCGCTGGCATCGACGCCACCCGCGTCGTCGAGATTGGCGAGGTTGTCGCCGAGTTGTCCGGCCAGCACCTGCTCGTTGTAGGCGATGGTTCCGGTGCGTTCTCCGCCTTCGATCTGGTAGGTGCGAATGCGAAAGCCCTTCTTGGTCTTGTCGACCGCGCTATCCGGCAGGGCGGCGGCGGTGGGCAGGGTCCCGTATCTCGCCACGACGAACGTCTCGCTGGTGGAGTAGGAGATGCCCTGATTGTCCTTGAGGGTGAGGGTCGCGATGTTGGTGGAACCGGACGGCAGCGGCGGGTTGGCGGCCGTGTAGGCGATGGTCGTGGTGGTGCCGCTCTTGGAGACCGAGGTGGGCGCGACCGGCGTGCCATTGAACGTGAGCGCGATGGAGTTGGTATTGGCGAGGGTGGAGCCGGAATCATTGACGCTCACGCTGAACCCGAACGGCGAGACGCTGGCGCGTCCCAGGGTCAGGCTCGCGCCGGCGGGCGGGATCTTCTGCGAGTCGAGCTGTTCCGGCGCGAGGATCCCGCTCGTCACCTTCAGTCGGTCGAGAAGACCCGTGTAGCGCAGGGCGCCGTTCCATTCGCCCCCGATGCTGAAGAACTTCTGGGTCCGTGCGAAGTGCATGCCGCCCGTGTAGGGAACGGTGTCACCGAGAACGCCGTCGACGTAGTACCGCAGTTCCTTGCCGTTCTCGTGAACCACCGCGATATGGTGCCATCCGCCGTCGTCCGGAATGGCGGCCTGCGAGCGGACATCGGCGACGGCCAGGGTGGTCACGAACACGGTGCGGTCGGTGTTCACCGAGAACGAGACCGCGCCGCCCGGACCGCCGGTGTAGAAGAACACCATTCGCCCGGAGGGATTGCCGTCGAATTTCACCCAGGCCTGCAGCGTGAAGTTGGGGTTGTTGCGATCGAACTGCATGCGCGTGTCGGGATCTTCCACCGTGAAGTACTGGCCATTCTCGAAGAGGATTGCGGTATCCCCCGCCTGGCCGGAGGGCGCATCCGTCACGAAGGTCGGGGGATTGGCGGGGTTGCCGGGAACGCCGCCCAGACCGTTGATGCGATCGCCCACTTTGGTGCCGGAGCCTTCGTCGAAGGGGAAATCCACCAGGCCAACCGGAGGGGCGGCCTGGGCGTCGAGTTCCTCTGGTGCGAGCATTCCGCTGGTCACCTTCAGGCGGTCGACGAGGCCGGTATAGCGCAAGGCGCCGTTCCATTCCGCGCCAATGCTGAAGAGCTTCTGGGTCCGAGCGAAGTGCATGCCGCCGGTGTACGGGACGGTATCGGCGAGGGCGCCATCGACGTAGAACCGCAGTTCCTTGCCGTTCTCGTGGACCACCGCGATGTGGTGCCATCCGCCGTCATCGGGGATGGCGGCCTGGGAGCTGACGTCCGCGACGGCCAGGGTGGTTACGAAGACAGTGCGGTCCGTGTTCACGGAGAAGGAGACCGCACCACCCGGACCGCCGGTGTAGAAGAACACCATGCGGCCGGAGGGATTGCCGTCGAACTTCACCCAGGCTTGCAGCGTGAAATTGGGGTTCTCGCGGTCGAACTGGATGCGGGTGTCCGGGTCTTCGACCGTCAGATACTGGCCATTCTCGAACTTCATCACGGAATCCGCGGGTCGACCGGAGGGCGAGTCGGTCACGAAGATCGGTGGGTTGTCCGTCTTGCCCGGCACACCGGCCAGGCTGTTGATGCTGTCGGTCGTCCGCGATCCGGAGCCTTCATCAAACCCGAAGCTCACCAGAGCGGTGGCGGCGTTCGTGGTGAGGCTGGCGGCCAGCCAGGCCGCGGCGAGCAGGCGGTACCAACGGAACGGTGGGAGCGGTAGTTTCATGGTAGTGGACGCGATCGATCCCTCAGGGAGTGGCGGTCAGTTTGGGAGTGCGCAGCGGAGAGGGCCCTCTTCCCGGGATCCAACGCACGGTAGGAGGCTGGGTATGTCGTCTCAAGGAAAGAGTCACTCGCCACGAGCTCTTTTTATCTCTGGCCCGTACTCATGAATGAAAGCAACGGGAGATCATTAGAGCCCTTCCAGGAAATGAGTGGGGCTCCTGTCTTTTTGGTCAAAGGGACCACAGGCGAGCCCCAGGAGTCAGTTCATCCGCCAGTCCACCCTGGATGGGACGCTTCCCTTTGACGGCGGGTGCGCGGAGGATGGAGCGACTCCGAAATCAGCGCGCCGTCCCGACCATGAGCGAGATCCCAACCCCTTCCACGCTGGAGGCTGTCTGGGCGCGGTACGATGCCGTCGAAGCTCGGCTCACAGCACCGCTGAGCGATCGCATGCTGGATCTGGCACGGCTGCGTCCAGGAATGCGAGTGATCGATCTGGCCACGGGGCGAGGTGAGCCGGCGATTCGCGCGGCCCACCGGGTGGCCCCGGGGGGCAGCGTGCTGGGGATCGATCCGGCGGCGACGATGCTACAAATGGCGCGTGAACGCGCGGAGCGCGAGGGGGTGCGGAACCTGGAGCTGCGGACCCTGAGGGCGGAATCGGTGGGGGATCTGGTCGAAGGCGCTTTTGACGCGGGCTTGATGAGGTGGGGGTTGATGTATGTGGACGATCCGCGTGCCTGTCTGCTCGGGACTCGCCGGCTCCTGAAGGCGGGGGCCCCCTTGGTGCTGGCGGTTTGGGCCGAGCCCGACCGGGTGCCCTATTACACCCTGCCGCGCGAGGTGCTGGCGCGGTATGCCGCTGTCCCGTCGACGACGGTGGGCCTGGCCGGGACGTTCCGGTACGCGGACCCTGAGGTGCTGCCCCGGGAATTGTCGGACGTGGGCTACTCCGTGGTTTCCTGCGAGGAGCTTTTGGTGGAGGTGATGGAGGCCGAGACGGAACGCGAATTGATTGCGTGGGCGCGTGCGTTTGGCCTGGGGCGCCTCGTCGATCCCCTTCCGTGGTCCGTTCAGAAGGCGTGGGAGGCCGACCTGTCCGCCCTGGCCCCGAGTTTGCGTCGGGCGGGAAAGATCCGGCTCGGCGGGGTCACTCGCATCGTGGTCGCCGAATGCCAGGGCTGATCGTGGGACGGAGTTGTCGCACGTCACTTCTTGCGATCGTCGGCCTTCCTTGTCGCCCTGGCCGGGGTGGGTCCGTGTCAGGGGAACACCCCATAGCGAAGTCCTGGGACACCCTGGAGCATGGCTTCTCCATGAAAACCATGTTCATCGCGGAGGCGGTTTCCAAGGGCGCACGATCGGGAACCGTGGAGTCGCCGGACCATCTGCTGAAGATCACGCTGGGCAACCCGTTGGAGGAGGGGCTGGAAAAGCGCGGCCCCAATCCGGAGCTGTTGTTCGCGGGAGCCTATTCCGCCTGCTACCACGGGGCGGTGATGAATGCGGCGGAGAAGCTGGGGGCGACGGTGCATGACACCACGGTCCGGGCGCGGGTGAGCCTGATAGAGGACGACGCCGACGGCTACCAGTTGGCGGTCGAGTTGCATGCCCACCTTCCTGGAGTCGAGCGCGAGCAGTCGCGGCGCATCATGGAGGCGGCGCATCAGACCTGTCCGTATTCCAAGGCGTTGCGTGGCGAAGCCAAGGTCACCCTGACGGTGGACTGACCGAAGGAGACAAAATGAAAAACCCCGTTTACAAACTGATCGAACTCACCGGCACCTCACATCTCTCCATCGAGGATGCGGTGAACAAGGCCCTGCGGCGTGCGAACAAGACCCTCAAGAAGCTCTCCTGGTTCCAGGTCATTGAAACTCGTGGAAGCGTGGCCAAGGGTGAAGTGGACCAGTGGCAGGTGACTCTCAAAGTCGGTTTCACCGTGGACGATTGAGCGTCTCGGCAGCGGACTTCCATAGCCACGACCGCGACGGTCGGCCGGGCGCGTGGACGCGTTTCTCGGGATTACGGAATCCCGCGGCGCACGTTTCCGTTGGGGGCCTGATGAAACCGGAAGAGGAACTCCAGCGCCTCCGGGACCGCCTCGATGTCCCTGTTGGTTCCGGGTCCGTTCCAAGGACGAAAGTGGGGGGTGGGAACGCTGTGATCCGCGCCCTCGACTTTGACCACCACCACCTCGGCGTCTCCGGAATATTCATACTCCGTGACCTGGGAGTGATCTTCCGTGCTGGGGTTCGGTCGGGGCGTGATGCGGGGGATGGGGCCGGCCCGATTGCGGTTGGTCCAGTAGGCGACGTTCTCCTCGACGGAGGCCAGAATGGCCAGGGGCGGGTCGTCGCCAAAGACGACCGGCCCACCCTCCCATCGGACGAAGGGGTCACGAGTGCTGTTGACGATGCGAATCGGGACGGGCGGTAGGTTGGTGGCCTGTTGGATCCAAGGGGAGGACATGCCTCCGATGAAGCAGGCGAGAGCGGCAAATCGCCGTGGATGCTCGCAGGCCAGTCGGTAGCCGAGTGCGGCCCCGTTGGAGACTCCGAGGAGGTAGACTCGATTGGAATCCCCGTTTCGCTCGGAGACAAAACGGTCGATGAGCGCCGCGATGAAGGCGGAGTCCGGGGCGGGGTTGGTCCGGGGTTGGACGGCACCCATGCCGTCGTTCCAGAGGCCTTCGAGGGCTTCCGGGTAGATCAGAATCGCGTGCTCGGCGTCGGCCCGCGGCCGGACGTCGAGGTTGGCGAGGATGGCCATGGTTTTGGCGTTCATGCCGGCGCCGTGCAGCAACAGTACGAGCGGGCTGGCCTGGCTTGGATCATAACGCCGGGGCAGGACGTATCCGAATGTCCGTCGCACTCCCGCGTATTCAAACGAGTCCTCGCGGTACCCTCCGAGAACCAGGTGATACAGGGACGCGCCAACTAGAGCGACCAGCAGGACCAGGGCTCCGAGCGTTCCCAGGATCCACTTCCACCACCGGCGCCTCCTGGGGGGCGACAGGGGAGTCGTTTCGTGCGGGCAGGGGTGGGGCG
>JADLFD010000169.1 GCA_020845805.1 Verrucomicrobiales bacterium
AGTGAGTTGCTGGCATTTCTCTGTCCGTTCGATGAGCTCACTCACTCTCCAACCCAACCATCAAAGCCGGATGATTCCGGCGGCCTGTGCCTCCGTAGGGATGCGCGCGGCGCTTGGTTCGGCTCTGGAGGTTCTGAAGTATCAGTCCGTGAATACCACGTGGGTGATCAAGCGCTCCGGAGAAGGGCGGGGGAGTTAGAAAAACGAGACTTCAGTCACGATTTTCACCACCCCGCCTCCGGAAACGGAAGCGGGGTTTTTCGTCTGTCGGACGGCGGATGGCGGCCTTGGACCGGGGGGACCCGAAAGGGGTATAGTCAGAGGCCGGAGCGAACGGTGAGACTGAGTCGAAGCTCGAGAAAGGAATACCAGGATGATCCAGAGTGACTGGGTGGTCTGATGTCAGACCGAATGGCAGGAAGGACCGGGTGGCGGCGCGCGGTGAGTCAGTGGACTCACTCCATGGCGTGCCGGCCGACCTGGATGATTGGTCCCGATTTTACAGTCGAAGGGCTTCGGAGGAGGTGTGCCCCAAACACCGAAACAACCGCCTTGAATCCGCGGGTTGGCATCGTGAGATGACCAAGAGGTGCCTGTTCCTTGTTGCAGCAGCCAAGCGAGGTGGGGGAGGAGGGCCGGAGTCCGACAACGACTCCGGCCCTTCTGCTTCCCGGGGGATGAGTTCGCGCGAGCAGTCTCGTGCATCCGATTTTGGATCCGGTGACGGATCATCACAACACGACACCCATGAACCCTGGGAGGACCCATGAGAGGAAGTACCCATCGCAGCCCCTCGCCGTATCAGCGGCTGTACCAACACGCGTTTCGCATCCGGTGGAAGTGGAGACCGGGGCCCGGATTCCGGGTTCCGGTCACCGTGCCCGCCGGGTTGCGCGAACGGGTCGAGTGGGGTGCGAATCCCACGGCGGCGGTCATGCCGTCAGACCGTCGCGGCTCACGGTGAATGCGGGGCCCTCTGCCCGTGGAAGCGGCTGCAACAAGGAACAGGCACCTCGGGTCTTAGCGCCATGCCGACTCCCGCGACCTGGCCTGAACTGATTATGAGAACGCTGAAGAACACGGCCCGCTGGCAGGCGGGCAAACCGAAGCCGGACCGCCTGAGGACCCTCAGGCAGAGGCTGCTGCGCGAATGGACCCTGCGGAATCCTGAGATCCAGGAAGGGCCGTGGGGTCGATTGGTGACCCTTACTGCCGGCGAGGCGGAAGCCTTGGCCTGGCAGACGCCGGCGCCGCTGCTGGTCTTTCCGGCGCTGCTGGAGGAAAAACTCGACCACCTGCGCGCCTACGCGAAGCGGCAAGTGGCATGACGGCCAGACAAGAACCGGAGCCGCAGTCCAGGGCCTAGCCATGAGCATGAAAGCCCGGCTCGGCGGATCCGTCGTCGGAACCTTCCCCCGGCCCTTGGCTACGGGCCGGGGGCGGGGATCAGCCGGAGTTCGCGGATGTCCATGACGGCGCCGCCGGGTTTCTTCAGGGGGCGCACCTGAAGGGACTGGCGGCCGGTGGGAAGTTCGAGCCGACCGAGGTTGCGCCAGACGAAGTTTTGGAATCCGCCGGTTTCCTGCACGGTGAAGGTCACTTTCGAAGTGCCGATCGAGAACGCGACTTCGCTGCCGCCGCTGCCGTTGCCGCAGCCATGGAGGATTTCGAGGGAGTAGTGGCCGGGGGAGGCGACGTCGAGGATCCACTCGGCCCAGTCGCCCTCCTTGGCCCACCAGCCGAGGGTGTCTTTGAACGGCTGGGGTTCGTAGCGAAGCAGCTCACCGTGCACGAACGCCTGTCGGGAGTGCAGGGCGATGGGGCCTTGCGCGGGAGTGGGGATGGGAACGGGGTTCCAACCCGGATTGGGCATGGGCCACTGGGCCTGCACCTTGTTCTGTAGCGCGGCCAGTTGGCGCGCGAGCACCATGACCTGATTTGTTTCGGTACCGGCCAGGTCCTGGGTTTCACCGGGATCGGTGGAGAGGCGGTAAAGTTCGTGACGCCCGGACTCGTAGAATTGGATGAGCTTCCAGTCCCCGGAGCGGAGCGCGGCGTAGGGTGTGGCACCTCCGGGATGGTAATGCGGGTAGTGCCAGAGCAGCGCTTCGCGAGGGAGGGAGGCGGTGGGTTGTCGCAGCAACGGAACCAGGGAGACGCCGTCGAGATTCAGTTTGGCGACGGCCTCCGGGGCCAGGCCCGTGGCTTCGGCCAGGGTGGGGTGAAGATCGATGCCCATGACCGGCTGGGCACTCGTGCTGCCCGGCGGTGTCACCCCCGGCCATTTCACCAGGAGCGGGACACGATGGCCTCCTTCGTACGGGGATCCTTTTCCCGCACGCAGGGGCGCGTTGCTCGTGGGGGGCGCGGAGCCCAGGACCAGCCCTCCGTTGTCGGAGGTGAAGATCACGAGGGTATGGTCGGCAAGGCCCTGCTCGTCGAGGGCACGCAGAATCCGGCCCACGGTGGTGTCGAGACTTTCGAGCATCGCCGCGTACGTTGCGTTGGTTTGGCTGCCGCCCACCAGCTGGGCCTTGGCGCGGTATTTGGCGACGAGTTCGGGTTTCGCCTGGAGGGGGGTATGGACGCTATAAGGCCAGTAATTGAGGAGGAAAGGGCGGTCCCGGTGCGCGGTGATGAAGCGGACGGCTTCGTCCCCTTCGCGGTCGGTGAGGTATTCCCCCGCAGGACCGTCGGGCAACCGAGGCAGGCCGTAGGGCGCGAAATAGCTGGGCGGTTGGCCGCGGTGGTCCCCGCCAAGATTGAGTCCGAAGCCTTGTTTCTCGGGCTCGAAGCCATCGCCGCCCAAATGCCATTTCCCCAGGTGGAGGGACGTGCGTTCCGACGCGGTGCCGGCGGTCAGTCGTTCGGCCAGGGTGACGTGGTCGAGGTTGAGCTGCTGCGTCCAGGTGGGCGGCTGCAACTTGGCCTGGGGTGCGGCATGCCCTTTGATCCAGTCGGTGAGCTTGAGTCGGGCGGGGTAGAGACCGGTGAGCAGGGCGGCGCGGCTGGGGGAGCAGACGGTACAGGCCGAGTAGGCCTGCGTGAACCGCATGCCTTGGGCGGCGAGTCGGTCGAGGTGAGGGGTTTCGTGGAAGCGGGAGCCGGTGACCCCCAGGTCATGGGCGCCGAGGTCATCGGCCACGATCAGCACCACATTGAGGGGGCGGCTCGCCGCGGCCGAAGCCAGGGAGGCGAGGAGAGAGCACGCCACGAGCGCGGCGAGGACGGTTCGCAGGGGCATGGTGCGCGTGATGACAACGCAAGTGTGCCCCGAAGGCAACGGTGGTCGCGTGCGCCCTTGGTGGGAGTTCCAAGCGCGCCTCAATCCTCGCGTCGCGTGGCGCGTTCCTGCATCCAGGCGATGTCGGCGTTGCCTGGGGATGGACGGTCAAAGGGGATGATGACCCCGGGGCGGACCGCCGGGGTGGTGCGCGCGTCGCGCCATTTGCGCAGCTCCGAGTGGCCATCAGCGAAGGACATTCCGCCCGCTCCGCCGTGGTAGCTGGCAGGGAGATCCACCATGCGGAACTTGGTCGGGTCCCCGGGGTAGCCGGTCATATCGACCACGAACATCCCGTCGTTGATGCTGTCTTCCCGCTCGTCGAGGAAGACGAACGTGCGCGACGGCCCGGGGTCCACCATGCTCCCGAGGGTGCGGTAGATGCGCCAGCCGGGGCCGGACCATCCCATGTCGCGGCCTTCGCCTCGGCCCCCGACCCAGTTGAGCATGGACATGCTGCGCACACGTTCGCGGCGCTGGCCTTGGACGCGTACGGACGAGCGGTCCCCGGGGCATTTCCAGATGCCCAGGCTTTGGCCGGAGTAGGGGTAGAGGAGGCTTTTCTGCAGCTGCCGGGAGGGGTCCCAATTGTCGGCGTTGGCGGGGTCAAAATCGAGCCAGTCATTGACCCAGGCCTGGGGCCCGTGTTTGACGAAGGGGAGTTGGTCCTGGTGATCCTCGGAGTACATGCGCCAGGCCAGCAGGAGCTGGCGGTGGTTATTCATGCAGCCGATGCCGTGGGCCTTGGTTTTGGCCTTGGCCAGCGCGGGGAGCAGCATGCTGGCCAGGATGGCGATGATGGCGATGACCACCAGCAGTTCGATCAGCGTGAACCCGGGGGAACGGAAGGGAAAACGAGGTCGGAGCGGGGTGTTCATGCGGAGGCTGGGACGATTCATGGCGCGACGAGACGCCGGTGTGAGGATGCCCGAGCACTAGGGGATCGCGAGAGCCGAGCGCGGTAGGCGGAGGAATGTGACGCGCCGTTCATCGCAACGTTGCCGAGGGGTCCGTCACGGGGTGGCCGAGGGAGGCTCGCGACCGGGCTCACGCGCGCCGGAGGGAGCCCGTTTCGTGAGCGCATCGCCCAAGTCGCCGCGGGCCTGTTCGGCGAGGGCGAGGAGTTGCTGGAGGACCTGGGGGTGGGAGGACGCGAGGTCGGTGGTTTCGCCGGGATCCGCGTCGAGTCGATAGAGTTCGAGGCCGGCCTGGGCTTGTTGGTAGCGGGCGGGGAGACCTCCCTTGGCCAAGGCTTGGTTGCCGAGGGTGCGATAGGTATGGGGCAGGATGAGTTTCCAGGGTCCGCTGCGCAGGGCCTGGAGTTCGTTCTGATTGTAGTAGAACCAAAGGGCGACATGAGGCGACTGGGCGCCGGGAGTTCCGGTGAGCAGCGGAGCCAGGCTGAGTCCGTCGATCGGGCTGGGCGGCGCGGGGGTGGAGGTGAACTCGCACACCGTGGGCAGGACATCGATGGTCATGGCGGGTTCGCGGCAGGTCTGTCCCGCCGGGATGCGACCCGGCCAGCGCGCGATGAATGGTACGCGCACGCCGCCCTCCCAGGCGGTTCCTTTGCCTTCGCGCAAGGGTCCGCTGGATCCGGCATGCTCGCCGTAGGAGAGCCAGGGACCGTTGTCGGAGGCGAAGATCACCAGCGTGCTGTCGGTGAGACGATGACGGTCGAGGGCGGCGACGATGCGCCCGACCGAGTCGTCGATTTCCGCGAGGACATCGCCGTAGAGGCCGGCCTTGGAACGTCCCTGGTGGCGGGGAAGGACGTAGAGTGGCACGTGCGGCATGGAGTGCGCCACATAGAGAAAGAACGGCTGTTCGCGATGGCGGGCGATGAACTCGACCGCGCGCTCGGTGTAGCGGGTGGTCAGGGTTTGTTGGTCCTCGGGACGCACGTCCTCGTCGACGAGGCGTTCCCCATCGAAGAGGGGAAGCGGTGGGTAGGTGCCCGGTTTGGCCTCCGGATGGAACGGCCACATGTCGTTGGAGTAGGGCAGACCGAACCACTCGTCGAAGCCCTGTCGCGTGGGCAGGAAACGGGGGAGATGGCCGAGATGCCACTTGCCAACCATGCCGGTGGCGTAGCCGCGGGACTTCAGGCGATCCGCGATGGTGTCCTCGTCGGGATGCAGTCCGTGACGCGCGCGGTGGTCGAGGGCTCCGGAGATACCGACGCGGTTGGGGTAGCAGCCGGTGAGTAGGGCCGCACGCGAGGCCGAGCAGACGGCTTGGGCGGCATAGAAGTCAGTGAAGCGCACCCCTTGTTTGGCGAGGCGATCCAGGTGGGGCGTCTTCAGCGTCTTCGAGCCGTAGCAGCCGAGGTCTCCGTAGCCGAGATCGTCGCAGAAGATGAGCACGACATTGGGTGGGCGGGGAGGGGAAGCGAGGCTGGAGGACGGACCATGGACTGCCAGGAGCAGGGCATGGACGAAGCCAAGCAGCCAGGTTCTGGGGGACATGAATCCGATGTGACCGCAAGGAGGGGGTGGGTGGCAATGGGCGAGTCGTCCCCTGACCCGCCCGGAGCGGATCATCACCGCCCGAGACTTCCAGCCGGGTGGGGTGCGGGAGCAGGATGATCAAGCGGCGAGCCACGGGCCACGTGTGCGCCTCGGGGAAAAGGAGTTGGGTGACGGGCCTCCCTTGGTCACGCTGGGTGGGCCCACCTATGCACGAGTCCAATTCCAGGAAGCCGACCGAGTCCTGCGGTGGGAAGTTTCAGCGCGCGCAGTCAGTGCGGGACGGGCGCGTGGGAGTTCGGACGGGATGCCGTTGGTTTTGGAGCCTCGTGCTCGGGATGGGGCTGGGACTGACAGAGGGAACGGCGGCGATGCGGGAAGTTTCGGGCGTGTACCCGCATCTCGCCATGTTCAACGACGAGAACGAGTGCGGAACGGGTGCCGTGGTGCCCTGGGCGGGGAGATTGTGGGTGGTGACCTACGCCCCGCATAAGCCCGGGGGTTCCACGGACAAACTGTATGAGATCACGCCGAATCTGGAGCAGATCGTGCGACCGGAGAGCGTGGGCGGAACTCCCGCCAACCGCTTCGTGCATCGGGAGTCCAACCAACTTCTGATCGGCCCGTATCTCATCGATGCGCAACGTCGGGTTCGCGTGCTGTCCCCGCAGCGCATGCCGGGGCGGCTCACGGGTGTGGCGCGGCACCTCACCGATCCCACCAACCGCGTGTACTACGCGACCATGGAGGAGGGGTTCTACGACGTGGATGTGCAGACGCTGGAAATTCAGGTGCTGGAAGCCGATGCGAATGGTCAGGCCGATCACGCGGGAACCTTGCTCCCCGGGTATCACGGCAAGGGGTTTTACTCGGGGCAGGGCCGGGTCGTGTATGCCAACAACGGCGAGTTGTCGCCGGAAGCGCAGCGGCGTCCGGACATCGCGTCCGGTTGTCTGGCGGAATGGGATGGTGCCGCGTGGCGCGTGGTGCGTCGGAATCAGTTCACCGAGGTCACCGGGCCGGGAGGCCTGCGCGGGAATGCGAATCCCGAACACGACCCCCTTTGGAGTATCGGCTGGGATCATCGGTCGCTGATTCTCATGGTGCTGGAGGCGGGTCGTTGGCAGGCGTACCGATTGCCGAAGGCGAGTCATGCGTATGACGGGGCGCACGGTTGGAACACCGAGTGGCCACGGATCCGCGAGATTGGCGACGGCGATTTCTTGATGACCATGCACGGGACCTTCTGGCGATTCCCGCGCGGGTTCACGGCCGGGGAATCCCGAGGTCTCGAACCACGCAGTACCTACCTGAAAGTGATCGGGGATTTCTGCCGCTGGGACGATCGCCTCGTCTTCGGATGCGACGACACGGCGCGGAGCGAGTTTCTCAATCGGCGCAAGGCGAAGGGGGCGATCGCCGGTCCCGGACGCTCGCAATCCAATCTCTGGTTCGTCGCGCCCGAGACCTTGGATCACCTGGGACCGACGCTGGGTCGCGGGGCGGTGTGGCTCCAGGAGGACGTGGAAGCGGGGACGCCGTCCGATCCGTACCTGTTCGCGGGCTACCGGCATCGGGGGATGTATCTGGTGCACGGGGAGTCGAGCCCGGTGCGGTTTGCTATCGAAGTGGATCGTCGTGGCGACGGACGGTGGCGGGTGCTGCGCACGCTGGAGGTCCTTCCGGGCGAGGCTCGGTTCGTGGAGTTCACGGCGCGGGACACCGGTGCCTGGGTACGACTGCGAGTGGATCGTCGATGCCGGCAGGCTTCGGCCGTGTTCCACTATCGCGGGGAGGATCGGCGCGGCACGCGGGCGGAGGCCTGTTTCGATGGACTGGCGCGGTGGGGAGAGCCAGGGCTTGGGGAGGGGCTCTTGCATGCGGCGGGCGGGGCCACCGGCAGCATGCGTTTGGTGATGCGCGATCGCGATTCAGCGGGACGGCTGCGCGGTTATGAACTGGGGGGTGATCTGGGCCTGAGCCGGGTGGAGGATCAGGCGGCCCTGGCCCGGACCGCGACCGAAGTCGCCTGGCCACGAGACGTGCTCCGTGTGGACGGCGCCTCGGTGTTGTATGTCGATGACCGGGGGCGCTGGCGGCTCCCGCTGCGAGATGACGAGGCGGTTGGTGCGGCATGGGAACCGGAGGGGCGGGTCTGTCGCGAAGTGTGCACGGAGCGTGACCTGTTTCATGCGGCGGGGACGTTCTACGAACTCCCGGCGGAGAATGCGGGTGGGTTTGCCAAGATTCGGCCGATCGCGACGCATGACCGGCGGATCCAGGACTTCGCGAGTTACCGCGGGCTGCTGGTGCTGAGTGGCGTTTCGGCTGGGGCGCGGTCGACCGATCCGCGCGTGGTCCGCAGCGCGGACGGCGGCGCTGGCCTGTGGGTGGGTGTGGTGGACGACCTGTGGAAATTGGGCAAGGCGCGCGGCGTGGGAGGACCGTGGAGGTTCACGGCGGTCCAGCCGGGCGAGCGAAGTGACCCTTATCTCATGGCGGGCTATGACCGGAAGTCCGTGGCCTTGTCGCACGACGCGAGCGAGACCGTGCGGATCACGGTGGAACTGGATCTCACGGGCGACGGCTTCTGGGTGCCCTACCGTACTTTTGATGTGGGGGCGGGCCGGGGCCTGACCCATCGGTTTCCCGCGGCGTGTGGCGCGTACTGGGTGCGCACCGTGGCGGACCGGGCTTGTCGCGCGACAGCGACGTTCACGTACGACTAACTCGGACTGCCCCAGGTTGGGGGAGGCTGTGGATCGAACCTCGACCTTGGCTTCAGCTTCCGCCTGAGAGTGGAGGGGTGGCTGCGGAGTCGAGAGGTTGGATCTCCCAGCCTTCGCCCAGCAGAGTCACGGAGGCGCAGTTGGGTCCGCCGTCCGGCGCGGTGCCCTGCACCCGGGCCAGGAGGGCGCCCTCACCGGAGGCCGCTCGGTCGACGAGGCTCCAGGGAATGGATTGCAGGCTGATCTTCATACGCCGAACCCAGGAAGGGGCCGGGGGTTCCGCCACGCTGGGATGCCAGCCGCGGGGTCGCCAACTGAGGTACAGGAAGCGTCCCCCCGGCTTGCCATGCACGAATGAGCCAAAGAAATCCGGCGGCGTCGTGCGCGTGTGACCGCGGATGGAGACCGTGCAGGAGAAGAGAAAGTCACCCTGCGCGACGGGGGTGCCCGGGTGGATCTTCCAGTCCGAATCCTTGGTGCGCTCCTGAAGTCCGAAGGCGGCGTTGAACCGTCCCGGGTCGGGAGGCGCGAGGCAGACGATGCGGATGGGGACGGCGAGCGGAGCGGGGGTGGGCATGGGAATCGAAGTGGGCGGTCAGGGGACAGCGGTGGTGGAGGCGGTCTGGCCTGGCCGGGGAAGAGCGTGGAGCGTTTCCTGCACGCGGCCGGCAGGAAGCGCATGGACGCCCGGGGGGAGATCTGGCCTGGGTGCCGAGGGATCCGACAGCACGACGAAGGTCAGCGTGGGGACGCGACGGGACTCGAGTTGTTCGCGAAGACGCCGCCGGGATTCATCCCAGTCGAGGAAGATCAGGATGCATCCGCTGAGTTGGGACGTGTGGTTCAGGACGAGGGATTCCAGGGAGGCGATGGAGCCCTGGGGGGAGGGATCGACATCGGCGAGGACCTCGAGGAGTTGTTCGCTGTGGGCCACGCCACGTCCGCCGGTGAACACATAGGCCTTCTCGCCCACGAACATGAGATCGAGCAGCGAATCGCGTTGATCGACGGTACAGGCGAAGGAAGCGGCGAGGGAGATGGCCTCCTCGAACGCTTCGAGTTGGGGGCCGTGAGCGAAGGTGTCGAGGAGCAGGGCGTGACGGACGAAGTATTCCTCCTGGAACTCCTTCACCACGGGGCGCTGCGCGCGCGCCCAGCCGGCCCAGTGGATCCGGCGCAGAGGATCGCCCGGTCGATACTCGCGCGCGGAAATGAATTCTTCGGAGTCTCCGATGGAACCGGCGAAGGCCACGCCCCCGTTCTGGAGCCGGCGCGACGCTCCGGGGAGATCGAAGTGGGGCAGCGTGAACCGTCGCGGGAAGACGCGCACGACGCCCGCGGTTTCCTTCACCACCGCGAGGCGGCGGAACAGGGCGAAGGGATCGAGACGAGCGATTTCCGCGCCGACCAGGGTGAGGCGTCCGCGGCGCAGGGGGAGGATTTCGAGGTCGAGATCGACGTGACTTACCGGGGCCACGTCGGGGATGGGGACGGGTTTGAGCCGCGCGCGCGCGCCGCGTTCGCACAACCAGCTCCAGCGATAGAACCGGTAGCGGCGGTCGAACCAGTTGCGACGGGACTCGCCGGGTTCCTCGAGGGTGGCGAACTGAGCGAGAGTGGGGCGCGGATCGGGCGTGCCTTCCCAGAATTCGGTGCCGCGTTTCCAGCGGCGGGTGAGGTTTCGGATGCGGACCCGGTAGGTGAAGGGCGTGAGGCAGGTGGTGTAGCGCGGGAGTTGCAGGCGTTCGATGGCGAAGGCGTTCTTGGGTTTGCGGACCCAGACGAGGGCGACCGCGAGCAGGGAGAAGAGCACACCGAAGAACTGGTGGGCCATGGTCTGGCCGACGTCGGTGAAGGAGCCGGCGGCGAGCATGGCCCAGAACAGGAGCGCTCCGGCCGGGGTGACGTGCCGCCAGAGCCATTGGCGCATGGCGTAAAAGACGCGGTAACTGCGGTGAAGCTTGGCATCGAAGGAACTGGCGCGCGTTCTCGTCCCGGCTGGGTCACGTCCTGAGGGGCTGGACGTCTGCGGAGGGGCGGCGTGGAGTGCCGGCGCGGACATGGTGATGCTCAGCGCGGGGCGGGGACGCGGCGCAGGAGGTCTTCGACCAGGGCCTCAGGCGTGGCCCCGGAGAAGCGGGTCTGGGGATCCATCACGAGCCGGTGACCGATGACCGGGGGGGCGAGTTCCGTGATGTGCTCCGGGTGCACGAACTCCTCGCCATCGAACAGCGCGAGTGCCTGCGCGGCTTTCATGAGGGAGAGCGAAGCGCGCGGACTCGCGCCCAGGGGGACGCCGGGGATCTCCCGGGTGGCGCGCACCAGGGCGACGATGTGATGCAGGAGTTCCTCGGAGATGCGCACGCGCTTGGCGGCCTGGCGCAGGCGGCGCACCTCCTCGGCGGTGCAGCAGGGGCGGATGAAATCGAGGGGATGCACCAGCGAC
The DNA here is from genome assembly GCA_020845805.1 of Verrucomicrobiales bacterium. Taxonomy (GTDB): domain Bacteria; phylum Verrucomicrobiota; class Verrucomicrobiia; order Limisphaerales; family CAIMTB01; genus CAIMTB01. Next base: position 10,927 of record JADLFD010000169.1, read on the forward strand.
TGCCCAGTAAGGATCGCCACCTCCTCGGCGGCGCTCACGTAGCCGAGTCCGAACCGCATCATGAAACGGTCCATTTGCGCCTCGGGCAGCGGGTAGGTGCCACGGAACTCGATGGGATTCTGCGTGGCGATGACGAAGAAGAGATCGGAGAGCGGCCGGCGCTGTCCCTCGACGCTCACCTGGCCTTCCGCCATGGCTTCGAGCAGGGCGGACTGCGTGCGGGGGGAGGCGCGATTGATTTCGTCAGCGAGCAACACCTCGGTGAACACCGGGCCTTCACGAAAATCGAAGGATTGCTCGCGCTGGTTGAAGACCGAGACCCCGACGATATCCGTGGGCAGGAGGTCGGGAGTGAACTGGATGCGGTTGAAGCGTGCGTCGAGCGAGAGCGCGAGCGTCTTGGCGAGCGTGGTCTTTCCCGTGCCGGGGAAGTCGTCCAGCAGCACGTGACCGCCGGCGGCGAACGCGGCGAGCAGCCTCCGGGTGGCCACCTCCTGCCCGCGCAGGACGAGCCCGATGTTCGCCGCGAGTTTCTTGAACACCTCCGCCGCGAGGGCGGCTTGGTCTGACATGGGGGAGACGATGGCTTGGGTTCCCGGCCAGCGGCAAGCCCGCGGAGCAGACGGGACGCCGTGGTGCGATGAACTCAGCCCCCCGCCACCACGCGCACGATCTCGAGCCGATCGCCGGGAGCGAGCGAGCGCGCGGGAAATTCCGACGGGGCGACCGCCTGGCCGTTGTGCTCGACCACCACGCTGCGCGGGAGCAGTCCGTTGGCCACCAGGAATTGTTCCAGCGTGCACGGAAACTCAGTCGCCACCGGGGCGCCGTTGGCGAGGATGGGGCGGGGGACGGCGTCGTCGGCCATGGGCTGAGCCTACGCGGGCAGGATTGGGCGTAAAGGGCCGCGGGGTCGGGCCGGGTTCTCAGGCCTTTTCGCGCGCGCGCCGGTTGGGTAGCGTCGTGGCGTGACCGAGAAGCAACTGCGCAGCCTGGTGAAGGACGGGACCCTCGACACCATTCTGGTCGGCTTTCCCGATCCCTTCGGGCGACTGGTGGGAAAACGGTATCGGGCGGACTTCTTCGTCGATCATGTTCTGCACGAGGGGACGCACGGGTGCAGCTATCTGCTGACGGTGAACATGGACATGGATCCGTTGGAGGGGTTCAAGGTCGCCAACTGGGACACCGGTTTCGGCGATTTCCAGCTGCGTCCGGACCTCAGCACCCTGCGTGTGCTGCCCTGGCAGAAGGCGGCTGCGCTGGTGATCTGCGATTATGTGCGGGAGGACGGGACCTTGGTTGCCGAGGCCCCGCGTTCCGTCCTGCATCGGCAGTTGGACCGGCTCGCGAAACTAGGCATGTCCGCGTTCTGCGCGAGTGAGCTGGAGTTTTACCTGTTCCACCAGACGTTCGAGTCGGCGTTTGCGGATGGTTACCGGTCGCTCAAGCCCTCGAGCGACTACCGCATCGACTATCACCTGATGCAGACCACGCGCGACGAGGATCTCATGCGTGCGATTCGCAACGGGCTGACCGAGGCGGGCGTGCCGATCGAGAACAGCAAGGGGGAGTGGAGCCGGGGGCAGCACGAGATCAATTTCCGATACGCCGCGCCGATGGAGATGGCGGACCGCCATGTGGTGTTCAAGCAGGCGGTGAAGGAGATCGCGGTCCAGCACGGACGAAGCGTGACCTTCATGGCCAAGTACGCCCCGACCGAAGCGGGCAACTCGTGTCACATCCACATGAGCTTGTGGAAGGGCGGGAAGAGCGTGTTCGCAGGTACGGGCGCGGGGAAGGGCTCGTCGGAGGCCGGGCCGGGGACGCGTGAGTTCCGTGCGTTTCTGGGCGGCCTGATGAAATACTCGCCGGAGCTGTGTCTCTTCTTTGGGCCGACCATCAACAGCTACAAGCGCTACCAACCGGGCAGTTGGGCGCCCACCCGCATGGCTTGGGCCACCGACAATCGGACCACCGGATTCCGCATCGTCGGGAACGGGAAATCGTTCCGCATCGAGAACCGCATGCCGGGGGCGGACGCCAACCCTTACCTCGCCTTTGCGGCCATGTTGGTGGCGGGTCTGGCGGGTCTGGAGGAGGGCCTGGACTGCGGTGAGGAATACCGCGGCAACGCGTACATCGACGAGGGACTGAAGCGTCTGCCTTCGAGCCTCGCGGAGGCAACGCGATTGCTGGACGGGTCCGTGCTGGCGCGCAAGGCGTTGGGCGACGACGTGGTGGATTTCTACGTGCGCCACGCGACCCTGGAGCACCAGTCGTTCAGCGATGCCGTGACCGATTGGGAGAAGCGCCGCTATTTCGAGGGCATCTGATCGCCCGGTACGACGCCTGAGTGCCGGCCCATCCAGTAGGGCAGGAGCCAGAAGACTCCGTCGCTTTCGGTCCGGCCCCCATCGCCTTGTCGGGCGAGCCAGGGGTTCTGATCGGTGCGCGAGTACCCGAGTTCGGTGGGGGGCAGTCGTCGTCGTGTCTGCCAGCCCTCCAGCTCCGGGGACCGCTGTAACGCCACATCTTCCCGCGTCGCGTTGTCGACGTCCCACCGGATCAGGTCCAGGGGCGTTTCGATCAGGAAGTTGCGGGCGGCATCCAGGTCCCGCGCGCGGAGGCGCTCACGTGTCAGTGACGCGTGCAGGAAGTCAAAGAACGGATTGGCGTCCCCCTTCACGGCCTGCCGCCAGCGTTCAAAGCTCTGGTGATGAATTCGCAGCAGGCGCGGATCCGTCTCAAACTTCAACAGGGCTGGATAGGCGAAGGCGAGCAGCTCCATGTCAATGTAGGTCCGCCACGCTGGATTGAGATTCGGAGCTTCCAGCACGTTGAGGTCGTAGTGATGGTTCTCGATGAGGTCGCGGTAGTGCCGTTGGTAGCGCTCTTCGCCGCTGACCCGGTGCGCGAGCTTCAGGAAGGACAGGAGCTCCACCGAATTCACCCCGCGATCCATGGCCCAGTCGGGATCCTGGTTCAGCCGTTCTGGCGCCCACACGCCCCAGCGGGTGGGCTGTCCGTCGGAGTCGCGCAGGACAAATCCATGGTCGATGAGGTGATCGACGATCCGGCAGATCTGGGTGCGCACGCGTGGTCGTTGGGCGTCGTCGGCGGCGAGTTCGTAGTAGGCGAGGTAGCCGAACAAGTGGGCGGTGACCTCGTCGCTGCTGGTGTCACCCTTCCAGAGCCAGCGCCCGTCCGCGGAGGGACGCCAACGGATGGGGACGCGCTTGGCCCGCGGTTCGCGTACGCGGCGTTCGGCCCATTCCTCCTCCGGAAACGTTTCGTTCGGGTCATGCATTTCCTTCCAGTCGGCGGGAATGACCGTGCGCGCGAGGAAGCCCGGGGTGCCGGTGACATGCTGGAGGAATTCGCAGGCGGCGAACGCTCGGCGAGCCGCCGCGAGGGCGGCGGGATCACGAGTGACGGCATAGCGGTAGGATTCCATGGCCAATGCCACCGCGGTGTAACCTCCGTCGTTGTCGTCGTCCATGGGGGCCCAGGTGGAAACCTCGCCGGGGGTGCCGAACTGGCACTTTTCGACGATGCCGGGCGGGCGCACGTGCCGTGCTTCCAGCACTTGGTGGAAACGCGCGGCCTTCTGTTCGAGCGTCAGGGATTCGGTGGCGAGGGCGCTGACGCCGCCCGCGGTGGCGATCCACGCGGTGCCCGCCCGATCGAAGGTGATGGCACGCACCTCGTCGTGCAGCAGCCAGCGACGACCGCGCCGGACGGTCCAGCCGTGTCCGGATTGGCGCGCCAGCCCGGCCTGGGTGCCTACCCAGATCGTGCCCTCGGGGGCCGCGGCCACGCATTGTACGTCACTCGAGGGAAGGGCGGTGGCCGCCGGGTACTCCCGCAGAAGTCGGGGTCCGGCGTAGACCTGGAGTCCACCGAGCGCACCGGCCCAGAGCCGGCCTTTCTCGTCAAGGGCGAGGCCGCGGACACTCAGGCTGACCCGATCGGGATCGGGCGATAAACGCCGCGCTGAGCGGGCGTCGTCCCATCGGTAGATCCCCATGGCGGACGCCAGGTGCCAGCCTTGGCCGGGGACGTCGATCACCTGGTACACCTGACGCGTCACGGCGGGGTCAAGACGCCGAACCTGGGTGCCCTGCACCAGCGCGAAGCCGTCCGGCCCTGCGGCGAACACTGTGCCATCGGCGCGTGAAGCCAGGGCGTTGACAGGTTGAGAGAGGCCGCCGATGGGGCGGGGTTCCGCCTCCGAAGGTGCCAGTCGGAACAGGCCGTTCCACATCCCGATCCACAGGGAGCCATCAGGGGCGGTCTCGAGTGCGTAGGCAGGCCCGGAGAGAATGGGGCCGGTCCAGCCGGCGCCCGGGGTCAGTTGGTAGAGTCCCGCGCGAGTGGCGATCCAGGGTTGCGGGGAGGAAGTGCGAAAGGCGATATCGCGTACGTCGGCGGCCTCGGGCGTGGGCGGCGGATACGGAAGGTGCACGTCGTGCGCGTGGCGGGTAAGGGCATCACCCGCTTCCGAGATCGCAGGGGGAAGGGCCGCCAGCAAGGCGGCCAGGATCGAGATCGACGCGAGGCGTGGCACGCGCGCGAGCCTCGCATGCAGCGCGGCTTTGGCCAAGCAGACCCGCGGCGCGGTTGACAGCGAACCCGTCACTCCGGAGGTTGCGTGCGATGCTCTTGATGTACCAGGGAGGCGCAGGCGGGGTGGGACGACGGATCTTGGGGCGGGTGTGGTGGTGGCTGGGCATGCACCTGGCGTTCGCCGTGAGCGCTGCCGAGGCCCCACGACTGAGCGCTCCCGCGCGCCAGGCAACGGACTGGATCCTGCAGTGGACCGAGGGCGAAGGTCCGTTCCAGATCGAGCAGGCTCCCGAGGTGGCGGGCCCGTGGGCGCCGGTGGGATCCACGGTGGAGGCACGCACCCTACGCGTCCCCGACGCGGGGTTCCGACAGTTCTTCCGCGTGCGCGAAGTGGCGTCTGAGGTGCCCTCCGGGGAGGCGGCGATGCGGGCCACGCTGGGCGGGATCGGTTCGTTCGTGGCCTCAGTTTCCCGCGAGGATGCGGCGGCGTGGAAGGCGCAGGTGCTGGCGCATTTGAAATCCCGAGCGGACATCGTGGCGGCGGGGGAGTCGGGGGATGGCGTCTGGGGCATCACCCACGAAGGCATTCCCCTGGCACTCTGGAACAACCGGCCGTCCGACCCACCCGGCCTGGATGAGGTTCCGGCTTCCCTGGCCCGCCACGGCACCGAACTGCCGCGCCGGACGCGGGCGCGGTTGTCGGTCACGTTGGGAAACAGTGGGTTCACGCAGTGCGCCCCGCGTCTGGGCCGACTGCTCTCCGGCGCGGGCTATGGGACCACGACGGATACGGCAAACTTGGACACGTTGAAGGGAGTGATGGAGGCGCCGGTGTTTTTTCTGAACACGCACGGCGGGATGTTTGGCATTCCGCAGCTGAAGCCTGACCTGACCTTCGTGACCGACGCCAGCGGACAGGTGCAGAGCGATCTGGCGTACGGGCTGTGGACGGGGACCAAAGTGGATCCGGACCGTTCGGACCCGGGCTACAACCACACGGAGATGCTTCGGGAGGTTCGGGCCAAGCGTCTGGCCGTGGCGCTGTGTCCGATCTCGTTTACGCGGGATGCGTCCGGCACGTTGACGGTCAATGAAGAGTGGCATTTTGCCATCACCGCCGACTGGGTTAGGACCTATCTGAGCTTTCCGGCCAGCAGCCATGCGAGTGTGTGGTTGGGGGCGTGCAAGAGCGGCGCGGCCGAGGGGGCTCCGATGCGAGCGGCATTTCGTGCGGTGGGTGCGGAGATGGTTTCGGGGTGGACCGGTGACACCACCGGGGCGGCGGTGCTGGCGGCGACCTCGTTCCTGTACGACCGGTTGCTGGGGGCGAACGAAGTGCTGCCGCCCGCGACCCCGCAACGCGCATTCAACTACGAGGATTCCTGGACTGAACTTCGATCGCGCGGACTGCACCGGCATTCGGTGCCGGGGAACCCGCCCACGCTCACGGATATTGTGTACGAGGGGGCGGCTGGGGACACCACGTTCGGCGTGTTCGCCCCGTCTCTCGCTTACGTTCTGATCGACGAACTTGACGAGCGCGCGCATCTGATCGGGCTGTTCGGCACTCCGCCCGCAGGGGAGCGGAAGGTGACGATCGGCGGGGAGGAACGCACCGTCATCAGTTGGGAACCGCGCAAGGTGGTGGTGGACCTGCCGCGCCAGGGTGCGGGCTCGGCCGGGGACGTGAAAGTCGAGGTGCGCGGGGTGTCGAGCAATGTGCGACGCCTTTCCCGGTGGACGATCACCGGCGCCTTTAGGTTTTTCGAGGACGACAGTGCGCATGTGATCGAAGGGCCCGCGTCGTTTGTCTTCCGCGCCGACATCGGCGAGTACCGGTTGGTGCCTGGGAATGTGTTTATTCGTCCGACCCGGTACGCCGTGGCGGCTCAGAGCTCCGATTTCCAGTTGGAGGCCAAGGGCATCGACTCGACTCCGTGCGGGGAGAACGGCCGGACCACCATCACCTGGAGCGGCGGCGGGGCGGTGCCGGTCGTGCCGGTGGGGAAAGGGGCAGGGCGGCACCCGTTTTTTGCGTACGTCTACCTGGCGGTGAACTCCATCGATTTGAAAGGGGCGATGGGGTTCGTGTTCGGGCTTCTGGATCTCGATCAATGCCCGTTCAAGATGACGATCGATGACTGCGAGACGGGGGTGATGACCTTTCCCGTGGTGCCGGCGAGTCCGGGGGAGCTGGAAGCGCCGCAGTGGTTCGGGTCGCCGTTGGAGGAGCGGTTGCCGGACGGATCGGCCTTGGAACTCCCGTTGCCGGGGAAGGATTTCGTGGTGGGAGTGGACTGGGGGATACCGGCGGGCGAGATGAAGAACGACCTGCGCGCGTCATTCCGTTGGAACGCGGCGGCGGCGGAGTTTGCGCCGGACAGCAGGGCTGCGCGGTAGGGGGGGAGGTGGGTGGGGACGGCCGGGGGGAGGCCGGCGGCAGGGAATAAGCTCCTTTAACCTCTTGACCCTGGTTTCACGCGGCCCGTAGCCTGCGGGCGGTAGGCTGACTTCATGTTTGCGCAGCTTAAAGGCCTGTTTTCCAACGACATTGGAATCGACCTCGGGACCGCGAATTCGCTCGTTTACGTGCGCGACCGCGGGATCGTGTTGCGTGAACCCTCCGTCGTCGCCATTCAAGCAGGCACGACCAACGTTCTGGCTGTGGGTGAAGAGGCCAAGAGGATGTTGGGCCGTACGCCTGGCAACATTGTCGCCATCCGACCCATGAAGGATGGTGTGATCGCTGACTTTGAAGTGACGGAGTCCATGCTCCGGCATTTCATTCAGAAGGTTCACCATCGCAAATTGATCGCACCCCGGGTGGTTGTGGCGGTTCCTTCGGGAATTACGGAGGTGGAAAAGCGCGCGGTGAAGGACTCGGCGACCCATGCCGGGGCGCGTGAAGTGTATTTGATCGAGCAACCGATGGCTTCGGCCATCGGCGTGGGGCTGCCGGTTCACGAACCGGCGGGCAACATGATCGTGGATATCGGCGGGGGCACCTGTGAAATCGCCATCATCTCCCTGGCCGGCATCGTGTTCAGTCGCTCCCTGAGAGTCGGGGGTGACGAATTCGACGAAACGATCATTGCTCACATGAAGCGGGCTTACAACCTGATGATCGGCGAACGAACCGCGGAGGAGATCAAGATCAGGATCGGCTCCGCCTTCCCGCTGGAACAGGAGTTGACCATGGAGGTCAAGGGACGGGATCTCGGGAGTGGGTTGCCCAAAACGCTGACCATCCGGTCGGAGGAGATCCGCGACGCCCTCAAGGAACCGCTATCAAGCATTCTCGAAAACATCCGGCTCACCCTCGAACGTTGTCCTCCTGAGCTTTCGGCCGACCTGGTCGATCGCGGGATCGTGATGGCGGGGGGTGGTGCTTTGGTTCGTGGCATTGACCGGCTGGTGGCCCAGGAAACCGGGCTGCCGGTGCACATTGCCGACGACCCGCTCAGTGCGGTGGCCGAGGGGACGGGCCGGGTGCTCCAAGAACTTTCCTTCCTCAAACGGGTCGCCTCCTCCAGCACCGCCTAGCGGGCTGGAATGCTGCGCAAACCCCATCTCGTCCTGCTCATTGCCGTCGCGCTGGTGGTGCTCGTCCTCCTGGCACTTCCAGAGCAGACGCGTTCCCGTGTCCGGATGGCCATCGCCAGCCTGTTCCTGCCCTTGTTCGGATTGGCCAGCACGGCTCAGAACGCGGTGGATCGGGCGGCGGCCTCGGCCGTTCCGCGCGGCACGCTGGTGGCCCGGATCCGCGAGTTGGAGGAGCAGAACCGCCGGTTTCAACTCGAGGCCGTCGAGGCCAGAGCGGCGGCCCGCGAAACCGATCGCCTACGGGCGATGGCCGGGTATGCCCCCCGATCCCCCTGGAAGTTAAAACCCGCCCGGGTCATCGGACGCGATCCGGCCAACTGGTGGCGCGGCGTGCACGTGGATCTGGGAGCCCGCGAGGGCATGATGACCAACCTGCCGGTGCTCACTCCGGAAGGGCTCGTGGGCAAAGTGGCAGAGGTCGGACCCTGGACTTCGCGCGTGGTGCTGGTGGGGGATCCCAATTGTCCCGTGGCGGCCGCCCTGGCCGATTCGGGGAGCACGGGCATTGTGCGCGGCGTTTCCGGTGGCGACATCGAGGGCGCAATCGTGGATCTGTCCTTCCTGCCTCGTTCCGCCGTGGTGCGGCCTGGGATGCGGGTGGTGACCAGCGGGCAGGGTGGCGTTTTCCCCTCGGGCATTCAGGTGGGCGAGGTGATCGATTCCCGCGCGGTGGGGGAGGGGGTTTACCTTGATGCGCGGGTACGGCTTTCGGTGAATTTGGGCGCGTTGGATCACGTGTGGATCAAGGTGCCATGAACGCATGAACTGGGTGCATCCCACCGCCATTCTCCTCACCGTGCTGTTGCTGGCCTTCGGCCAGGCGGCACTGCCGGGGTTTCGCGAGATCACCTCGGTGCAGCCGGATTTTCTGCCGGCCGTGATGGTGTACGTCGCGCTGCATGCAGGACTGCCGATGACGACCGCCGCGGCGCTGTTGGGTGGCCTGGCCTTCGATGCATTGTCGGCGGGCCCGCTCGGGCTGAGTGTGGTGCCGCTGATCGCGGTGGGGGTCTTCCTGCATTTGCGTCGAGACTTGTTGTTGCGGGATTCCGCTTGGGCACAGGCCCTGTTGGGGGCGGGTGCAGCGTTGGTCACCTCGATGGGTTCCCTGATTCTGTTGCTGGGGCTCTGGCCGCTCTTGTCGGGAGCCGCGGAGACGTCGGGTCCCTGGCCCGAGCGTCTGGGTTCGCTCACCACCCCTCCGATCGTGGGGCCGGGTTTGCTGTGGCAGTGGCTGGTGACCGCGGCCGCCGGCGCGGTCGGCACTCCGATGGTTTTTGGCTTCTTCCGGTGGGTGGACACCACATTCCAGTATCAGCCCGTGCCGAAGTCCGGGTACCGGACCGACCGGGATCGCGAGATTGCGCGGGGTCGGCGGTAGGAGCGGAGCCATGCTGATCATCGATCAACTGCAGAAAGACGACCGCCGCCTGCGCGTGCTGGCGGTGGTGGTCCTGCTGGGGATGGGTGCCTTGGCGGCGGGCGTTTGGCGGTTGCAGGTGCTGGCTGCCCAGCGCTATTCGCAGAGTGAGACGGCGCAGTCGGTGCGGTTGGTGCGGGTGCCGGCGGTTCGGGGAAAGATCCTGGATCGGAATGGGATTCCTTTGGCGGAGAACCGCCCGTCCTTCGACGTGAACCTGTATCTCGAGGAGTTGCGCTCCTCGTTCAGCCATGAGTACACCAACCAGGTTCTGCCCGGGTATCGGGTGCGGAATCCCGGGGTGAAGACCACGCTCGATGTTCGTCGTGCGCTGCAGCAGCACGCGCGGCTCCAGGTGTACACCAACACCGTCACCACGGTGGCGAACGCGCTGGGCGTGGCACTTCCGGTGAGTGGGGACCGTTTTTTGCGCCACTACACGCGGGACCTCGCCCTGCCTTTGCCGGTGGTGGAAAATCTGGATTCACCGCAGATGGCGCTGTTTTTCGAGCGCTGCCTGGGTGTTCCCGGGGTGGATCTCGAGGTGCAGGCGGTCCGGTCGTATCCGCGCGGGGCCTTGGCGGCGCACGTGCTCGGGCATCTGCGGCGTTCGGATGAATCGGACAACGATCCGGACCCGCTGGTGTTCCGGTATCGCCTGCGCGACTACGAGGGCGTTTCCGGGTTGGAGGGGCGTTATGACAACGTGCTGCGGGGTCGGGCGGGGGTGAAGGCATTGCGGGTCAACAGCCAGGGCTACCGGCATGAGGAGAGCGTCTACCAGCCCACGGAGCCCGGTCAGAATCTCAAGCTCACTCTGGATGTGGAGATCCAGCAGGCGTCCGAACGTGCGATAGCCCAGGTGGCTGGCGACAAGACCCGGGGCGCGGTGGTGGTGATGGATGTGCACAGCGGGGATGTCCTGGCCCTGGTGTCGGCACCGGATTTCGATCCGAACGCCTTCCTGGGCGGGATCTCGACCACGGAAATGGCGCGGCTCAACGACGAGAAGCTACGTCCGCAGATGAATCGCGCCGTCTCGGGCGCCTACGCTCCCGGATCCATCTTCAAGATCATCGTCGGCCTGGCGGGGTTGGAAGCGGGGGTCATCCAACCCCACGTGAAACATCACTATCTCGGCTACTGGCCGTCGACCGGGCGGCCCATCGACGACA
>JADLFD010000170.1 GCA_020845805.1 Verrucomicrobiales bacterium
ATCCTCTGGCGCAACAACTCCACCGGCCGCGTCATCGTCTGGTACATGGACGGCACCACGTCCACCGGCACCGCCGTCGTTTGGGCCGCCTCGGCCGTCGGCGACGCCCTCTGGGTGCCCATCGCCACCGGGGATTTCAACGCCGACTCCAAGATCGACATCATCTGGCGCAACAGCGCCACCGGCCGCGTCATCGTCTGGATCATGGACGGGGCCACACGCACCAGCACCACCACCCTCTGGAACCCAGCCACCACCGCCGACACGCTCTGGGTCCCCTATGCCACCGGGGATTTCAATGCCGACTCCAAGATCGACATCATCTGGCGCAACAGCTCCACGGGCCGCGTCATCGTCTGGTACATGAACGGCACCACGCGGACCAGCACGGCCAACCTCTGGACCCCTGCCAGCGCCGCCGACACGCTCTGGGTCCCCGTCGCCACCGGCGATTTCAACGCCGACTCCAAAACAGACATCGTCTGGCGCAACAGCTCCACCGGTCGCGGCATTATCTGGATGATGAACGGAGTCACCCGCACCAGCACCACCACGGTCTGGGCCGCCAGCGGTCCCACGGACTATCTCTGGGTTCCCATGGCCACCGGCGACTTCGACGCGAGCGGGGCTCCCGACCTGGTCTGGCGCAACAGTTCCACCGGCCGTGTCATCGCCTGGATGCTCACCGGCACCACCACCTCCACCACCGCCGTCCTCTGGAGTCCCTAGCCCATCGCCCAAGCCACCAACCCCATACTTCTCGGCGCGCACCAAGGCAGGCACACTCGCGCGTCATGCAGATCGACGTCGGCATCATCACCATCTCGGATCGCGCTTCGAAGGGACTCTACGATGACCTGGGCGGACCCGCCCTGCGCACCGCCGCCCAGGCCCAAGGCTGGCGGGTGGTGGGGGAAAGCCTGGTGCCCGACGAGAAGCGGGATATCCAACGCGCCATTCGCGAGCACATCGCCCAAGGTTGCCAGCTCATCCTGACCACAGGCGGCACCGGGGTCGCCCTTCGCGATGTCACTCCCGAGGCAGTCCGCGAAATCGCCATCCGCGAACTCCCCGGCTTCGGCGAGGCCATGCGCATGGAATCCCTCAAAATCACGCCCAACGCCATCCTCTCACGCTGCCTCGCCGCCGTGGTGGAACGCTCCCTCGTCGTCTGTCTTCCCGGCAAACCCAGCGGCGCCACCGAATGCCTGGGATTCGTCGCCAAAGCCATCCCCCATTGCGTCTCCGTCCTGAATGAAATCCCCTCGTCGTGCTGAAGAAGCAGTCCGAAGTGAGTCGGGATTCGGTCTTGAGATCGAGACCCCCTAACTGCGAAGGCGAACACCAGAGGGCATGGAACGACAGGCAGCGGAGCCGCCTTACCGCCCGGAGTTCACCGTCCCCGAAGAGAGCTCCCGCGCTGCCGTTTTCGGACTGACCTCGGCCGGCGGCGCCGCCGCTGGGCGGCGAGCCTCTACGCCGGGCCCCGACTCTACACCCCCGGCATCGTCCGTCGGCCGCCAGAAGAGCGGACCGCAGTCCTGACCGAGCCAGTGGACGGCCAGCGCGAAACGGGTACGCCCCATCAGCAGCACCCCCAAGATCAATAGTCCACCCCCGATCACCGCGGTGTTGAGGAGGGGACGGAAACGGTCCTGCAATTCTTGAAGGTCGCCAAGATTCAGCAGCGTCGAGGCCACGACGGTACCCAGGCAGAGAAGCCCGGCTATCCCCACCCCCACCCCGATCATAGCGATAGCGTCCCGAACAGATAGTGCGCGCGAAGGCATGGCCGTGCGCCTTTCTCTTCTCTTGCCCGCCGCGGGGTGGGTGCGGCCCGATCCATTCACCAAGCCCAGTCCATGACTGACGGCTTATGGCGGTCTTAGAGACTGATCGGTAGCAAGACTGTTCGAGTATCAGGAAGGACGTCGCCGAGGGCAAGAACGTTGTGAACCCCGCCGACGAAGAGAAATGCCATGACTCACGACCGCCCTGGAAATGCTGGGAAACCAGACGTCAGCCGTTCTGTCTCATCCCTACCCGACTTCCGCCCACGCTCCCAGGCCTCCCCCTGCAGGCGGCACCGATCAGCGCGCCGTCGGACTGTCGTCGCTCAAAGGCCCGCCCGCCTCCTTCAATCGCTCCGCCACCTCAGGCTTGGACTCCACCGCCAGCGATCGTTGCCACGCCCGACGAGCGTCGTCCATCCGTCCCAGTTTCCGATAGATGTCCCCCAGGTGCTCAAACAACGTGGCGTCCGGTTCCTCCGATAACTCCACTGCCCTGGTCTGAAACGGCAACGCCTCCTCCGCACGGTCCATCTGGAACAACACCCACGCCAGGGAATCCAAGTACGCCGCGTTCTTCGGCTCCAGATCCACCGCCTTGCGGATCAGTTCCAAGGCGCGCGGAAGGTTCTTCCCCTGCTCCGCCCACATGTAGCCGAGGTAGTTCAGGGCATCGGCGAAGTCGGGCTTCAGCTCGATCGATTTCTCGAACTGGATCGAGGCGTCGTCGAACCGTTTCGCCCGCTCAAAAGCCACCCCCGACTGAAAATAAAACAGGTGCGTCAGGTAACGCGGCGCCGTGGCCCCGGCGATCACTTCCGCCGCCGTGTAGTGACGAATGGCCTCCTCATACCGCTTGAGCTCGGACATCGCCGCCGCGGTGTAGAACTCGA
>JADLFD010000171.1 GCA_020845805.1 Verrucomicrobiales bacterium
CTCGGGCAGGGTTATTTCGGCCTTGAAGGCGGTGACAGTCACGGCGGCGCGCTGTCAGCGGCGTCGCTCACCCTCCAAATCCTCGACAGCCGGTTCACGCGGAACAGCTCGATCGGCGGAACGGGCGGCCATCCGTCCTTACTCGGTTCCCCTTCGACCGGCGGGAGTGGCGGCGATGCCATCGGCGGTGCGATCGATCTGCGCCCCGGCGGGACATCGTCCATCCACCGCTGCGTCATTTCGGAGAACACCGCGCGGGGCGGCACGGGGGGCTACGGAAAATCTCCCGGTCTCGGAGCACCGGCCAACGGCGGGGGTCTCGCGTCCCGATTCAGGGACTTGGTCGTGACGGCATCCTCGCTGAACGCCAATCAGGCAACGAGCGGCCGTTTCGGAGGTGCGGGATCCTGGACCCCGGCGAACTACTACGTGACGCGAGGGGGAGGAGCTTCGATCGATGCCGGCTCCGCGGTGTTCATCAACTCGACCTTCAGTGGCAACCATGTCGCGCAGTTGGATTTCAGTCCGGACTCCCGCGGCGGCGGACTCTCCCAGAACTCCGCGGGTGCCTCGGTACGCCTGCAATTCTGCACCCTCGTTTCCAATATCGTCACCCGCGTGGTGGGAATCGGACCGAACACCGAATCCCCCAGAAGCCGCGGCACCGGTCTGTGGTGCCCCACCAACGCCACGGTCACCCTCGAGTCCACTGTCATCGCGGCCAATCTCCCCGGAACCGCCGGGGACCTCGTCGGTCGGGTGACCAGCACAGGCCCCAACCTGATCGGCGATGCCCGCGAGGCTCTTGGCCTGGCGGACCACGATCGCTCCGGACTCGACCCGAAGCTGGGTCCCCTGTCGGACTTCGGCGACGGGCTTCTCGTCCACACCCCTCTCCTCGGGAGCCCCTTGCTCGATGCCGCCACCGAGGTCACGTCTCCCGCCACTGACCAGCTCGGCCGCCCGCGAGTCTCGGGCGCAGCCGCCGATCTCGGGGCCGTGGAATGGCAGGTGCCGCTTGCCCCCCTCTCGTCCCCGCGGCTGTCCCTCCTTCCCAGTACCTCCGCCGCGGCGTTGCGCCTGTTTATCCTCGCCCCAGCCGAGGCCGACCTCGTCCTCGAAGAATCCACTGACCTTGCAGCATGGTCAGAGCGCGGCCGGTACCACCACGGGGACTCAGTGGATCTCCCCCTGACTCCAACGAGGGGATTCTTCCGTCTGCGACGCGTGAATTGACTTGGACCACCGCCTGACCGCCCGATCGCCATTCGCCATTCGCGGCTTCCGCTTCCCCCGCGACCCCGCGCTGTTCCTCAACCCAGGCGGAAGGAGATGCGCTTGATGACCTGGCTGCCGAAGCTGGATTGCAGCCGTTCCAGGATCTCGCGCTGGCGATAGCGCACGATCTCCGACAGCCACACGCTGTTGTCCACGTGCACGAACAGGGTGCCATGCCGCAACCCGACCGGCTGTGCATGCGAAGCCACGTTCGGATCCAGCAGGTGGTTCCAAACCTTCACGATCTCGGTCTCCGCTTTGCGTTTCTCCAGCCGAAGGCCCGTCAATACTCCTTGGACCACCTCCGCCGCAGTGCGACGGCGGTCCGCCCAGGCGCGCTCCGCGGAGTGCAGGTCGACGCGGCGCCAGTCGGTGAGGACCGCGCGCTTCGCGTACTCACGCTCCACTTCCTGCGGCGTCTTCGGCGTTCGCGTCGTGAGTTTGGGTGCGGGCGGAGTGTTCATCCAGGACGAGGACGCCGTGCGGCGGCAGGTCGTAGGCTCCACGCACGGTCGCGCCGGTCAAGAAGTCATGCATGGGCTTCAGCAGGTTGATGCGCACCGGCGAGTTCGCGTGGTTGAGCAGGAAGAAGATGCGCGTCCCATCCTTCTCGCGCATTCCCACCTCGATGCCGGTCGGGACCTTCAGCAGCGGGTGCAGGCCACACAAGTTGCGCAGCCAATCGACCAGATCGAGATAGAACGCGCCGTGGCTCACGGTCCCCAGATACAACGCGCGCCCCAACCCGTAGTTGTTCTGCGTCATGGCCGGGCGTCCCGCGTAAAAATCCTTCGCGTAGGTGGCCAGAATCTGGCACTCGCGCGGTTCAATCACGTCCGCCCACCACCGCACCGGGTGCATCTGGCTGATGTGAAAGTCCCCCTTCGAGTTCATGTGGTTGTCCGAATCCGCCGGGAGCGGATCAAACTCCAGCACCTCGAGCCCGAACAAGTCGGTCAGAAAGAGCGGAATCCCCGTCGTGGGCACCATGTGATGCTCGTCCACCAACCCCGTGTTGCAGGTGGCCAGCAGGGTGCCGCCGTTCTGCACATAGAGCTTCAACAGATCCGTCTCCCCCGCCGCCAACTGATGCAGGGACGGCGCGATCACCAGCTTGTACCGCGACAAATCCTCCGAGGGCCGCGCGAAATCCACCTGGATGTTGCGATCGTACAGGGCCTTGTAGAACAACAGATAGTGATCGCGCTGGTGGAACAGGCGCGTCGGTTGTTGCGGCAGCTTCTGCGTCCACTCGTTCTCGTGGCTGAACAGGAGGCACACCTCGGGCCGCACGGTCGAACCTTCCAGCACCGGCCCCAGCAACCGCAGCTCGTCCCCCACCTGGCTCACTTCCTTGTAAACCCGGTTGTCCCCCTTGCCATCATGACTCAGTACGCCGCCGTAAAACTTCTCCGGCCCGATGCGCGGCTGACGCCAGAAGAAGTAAAGGATCCCGTCCGCACCCCGCGAAATCGCCTGATAGGTGAACAGCCGCACCACGCCCGGACGCAGGAGCGAGTTGATGTCCTGCCAGTTCACGTTCCCGGCCTTCTGCTCGATCACCCAAAACCCGTCCCCACCCCCCGGCGGCTGCGCGCCGGTCTTCTTCAACGAGCGGATCATGTCGAACTCGCAGGCGTGCTCCGCGAACATCGACTTCACCGTCGCGAAACTGTCCAGCGCCACAAAGTCCAGCACCTCCGCCATGTCGAAGTGATCAAAGTGCCGCGACAAGGACCTCAGGTTGGTGGTCACGGGCTTCCCCGGTGTGAGCTCGCGCAACAGATCACACTGCATGCGGATGAAAGCCACGCAGGAATCCGAGGAGAACCGCATCCAGTCCATCACCAAGGCCGGATTGTGCACCGTCGGCGCCACCTTCGGCATGGGCACCTGGTTCCAGTCCGTCACGGTCTGCCCCCAGAACCGCAGGCCCATGCAGCGGTTCAGGTTTTCGATCGTGCCATACTTGGCTTGCAGCCAGAGGTGCCAGTCGTGCCGAGTCTCGTCGTTGAAGGAGAACTCGGTCGAATGCCCGCCAATGCCGTTGTCCACCTGCCAACCCACCAGGGCGGGATGATGGCCCAACTCCCCCGCCAGGCGATTCACGATGTTCCTTGCGTAGCGCCAGTACAGGTCGCTGTTCAGGCAGTACGCATGCCGGGTGCCCGGATTCAACGGCAGCCCGCGCGAGTCCAGGGGCAGGATCTCCGGATGCTTCGCCGCCAACCACAACGGAGGCGCCGCGGTCGGGGTTCCTAGGATCACCCGAATGCCACCCGCGTGCATCAGGTCCATCACGCGCCGCATCCACCCGAAATCGTACTTGCCCTCCTCGGGCTCGTAGAGCCCCCAGCAGAACTCGCCCATGCGGACGATGTTCATGCCGGCTCGGAGCATCAGCTCCACGTCGCGATGCCAACGTGCCTCCGGTTCCGTCTCCGTGCCGTCATACGGATGCACCCAATGCTCGGGATGATAATCAGCGCCGAACCACATGGCCTTCTCCGGGATTGGCCGCACGCTAGCCCCCACCGCACCCGGCGCAATGGAAATTCCGCGAACCTTTCCCGCTCGACGCCTCGCGTCGTGTCCCGTTCCCTCGGGTGTGGCCACGCCCACCAGCTACACCGCCAAACTGAATGACGAACAGGCTGCCGTGCTCGAGCGCCTGGTCCGGGATGGCACATTCGAACTCCGTGAGGTGCCCTACGCCCGCTTCAGCGGCACGCGCCCGGACGTCAACGTGACGTTCTACACCTCCGGCAAGCTGGTGGTCCAAGGCAAGGGAACCCAGGACTTCGTTCAATTCGTGCTCGAACCCCAGGTGCTCCTCGAAGCACGCCTGGGCTACGAAACCCTGCACAACCCCGCCCTGCTCGACCCCCGCATCGGCATCGACGAATCCGGCAAGGGCGACTTCTTCGGCCCCCTCTGCATCGCCGGCGCCTACGTCAATGCCTCCGTGCTCGAAGCCTGGCGCGAGGCCGGCATCCGCGATTCCAAGCGCATCACCAGCGACGCGCAGATCGCGCGCATCGCCGAGGTGATCCGCCATACTCCAGGCTGTGTGCACAACGTGGTGGCCATCGGCCCGGAGGCCTACAACCGTCTCTACACCAAGAGCCGGTCCGTCAACCGAGTGCTCGCCTGGGGCCACGCGCGCGTGATCGAAAATCTGCTCGGCCAGAAACACCGCATGCACCCCGCCCCGGTGCGCGCCATCAGTGATCAGTTCGCCAGTGACAAGGCCACCGTCGCCACCGCCCTCATGAGCCTCGGCCGGGAACTCGAGCTGGTGCAGCGGCACAAGGCCGAAGAGGATGCTGCCG
This sequence comes from Verrucomicrobiales bacterium, assembly GCA_020845805.1. Classification (GTDB taxonomy): domain Bacteria; phylum Verrucomicrobiota; class Verrucomicrobiia; order Limisphaerales; family CAIMTB01; genus CAIMTB01. Next base: position 4,611 of record JADLFD010000171.1, read on the forward strand.
TCGCCGCCGCCTCCATCCTGGCCCGCGACGAATTCGTGCGACGCCTCAAGCGGCTGTCCGAGGAGTTCGGGCTTCCCCTGCCCAAAGGTGCTTCCGCCGCCACCGAGGACGCCGGCCGCGCCTTCGTCGCCCGTCACGGCGTCGAGGCCCTGCCCAAGGTGGCCAAGATGCACTTCCGCAACTCCTACCGCGTGCGCGGCCTGCCCGAGCCTCCCAAGGTCGAGTGGAAGAAAAAGTAGCGCTCTCCAGCAGGCCGCACTCGATCTGTCAGTCTCGCGTCGGCGTCACCGCGGGCTCACGCACCCACAGCGTGAGCGCCTCCAGGACCGCCTTGGGCATGCGCCGGGGCTTCTCCTCGACGGAGGTGCACACGTGTCGCGTGATGCCATCGACCAGCAACTCATCTGCCCCACGCAACACGCGGTGCTGCACGCTCACCCGCAGGGCGTCCAACTCAATGACGCGCACTTCCACGAACAACAGATCGTCATAGCGGGCCGGACGAACGTAGCGCAGCGTCGCCTCGATCACCGGAAAGATGTACCCGTCCGCCTGCAACTGAATCATCGGGTGCCCGATGGACCGCATGAACTCCCCCCGCGCGGCTTCGAGCAGGTCGAGATATCGGCTGTGATAGATGTGATTGCCCAGGGTGCACTCGGCGTACGTGACGCGGTGCAGATGTCGGAACAGAGGCCGATGCGGCATCCGCCGATCAAGCCGGGGCGACCGCGCGGTGTCGAGTCCAGGGACGCGCACCAGCGGGCGCGCGGCGCTACGCCTTCGCGTCCCAACCCCAGGAGGCCATCGCCGCCTTCAACGCTCGCACCGCGGCCAGGAAGCGACGCTGCGTCGGGGCGGACAACACCTGCTTCACCACCCCGGTCTCACGCCCGCGCGCTTTCATGACGGCGGCGACATCCAGCGGAAACGGCAGGCCCGCGATGCTGCGAATGACTTCCTCCAAGCGTGACTGCGCCAGGGCTCCCGCTTCGGGCTGCCCGCGCTCCGCGGCGCGCAGCACCTCCAGCACCGGCTCGGGTACCGCATTCGACAGCCCGGACACCACGCCGCGCGCGCCCAGGGCGAACGCCTCCGCCACTCGCGTGTCCGCTCCCGTGATCAGGGTGAAGGCCTTTTCGCGCGCCAGCGACGCCAGTTCGCGATGGTAGGCAAACTCCGCACCGCTCTGCTTCAACGCCACCACCGGCACGCGGTCGCAAATGGCCGCCACCGTCTCCAGGGACAACCGGATTCCCGTGCGCTCGGGGAAGTTGTAAATCATCAGCGGCAATCCCGAGGCCTCAGCGCCGCGCACGATGAACTCGACGACGTCTTCGTCATTGCTGGCGAAATACCACGGAGGCAGCAGCGACACGGCGTGCGCCCCCACCGCCCGCGCATGCGCCCCCAACTCCGCCACCACCCGCGGCTGAATGTCGCTGCAGTTGGCGATCAGCTTCCAGCCCGGCGCGGTCTCCGCCACCACCTGCAACACCTGCCGGCGCGTGGCCACGTCCAGAAACACAAACTCACCCGTGCTTCCCAAGGCCATCACCCCGTCCGCCCCAGCCCGTCGGATGAACCGTACCTGGTCCGCCACCGCCGCCAAATCCGCGCGCCCGGAAGCGTCCGTCGCGGTCCACAATGCCGGATACAACCCCGTCCACGAAATGCTCATGTGTTCAACAGAAAGAAAGGCCCGCGCGAGAATGCAAAACCCGCCGCGTCGTCGCCAGCCTGCAGAGGTCCGCGGCGACGCGGCGGGTCGAGGACTGCCACGCCCAAAGCGCAGCCGTTACGCGGTCACGTTCGGGTTCTTCGACTGCCGGATCAGATGAACCATGTCGTCCATCAACGCCAACCGCTGGCGCTTGTACATTTCCACCGTTTCGTCGCACTTCGGCTCGATGTTGTCGTCCGCCAGCCGGATGCGGTGATCGAGATCACGGTACTTCGCCAACAACTCCTGGAACCGGGAGTCCGAGGCCGAGAGGCGGTTGATCTCTTGGCGGTACTCCGGAAGTTCGTCCGAAAGGTGGTGGAACAAGTTGTGCATAGGAGGGAACGTCGTGCCTCTTCCTTAATCCGATCCCCCGGACCTGACCAGCCAAACCTTGTCCGCGCTTGACCACTCCTTGGCCGCTCTGGGCCCGCCCTCCATTCACCCCGATTCCTCCGTAGGACGCCCCCTTGGATAGCAGCAGGGAGTTGAGGCTTAGAGGGTTGATCGATTTTGCGGGACACTTCCCTCAAAGTTTTTCAGACTTCCCGGCATGGACCCCGCCAAGTCCGTCCACGTTTCTC
>JADLFD010000172.1 GCA_020845805.1 Verrucomicrobiales bacterium
GCGGAAAGCAAAAAACCAGGCCGGGCATAAGCCGGGCCTGGTTGGGAAAACTCGGGAGCAGAGCGCGATCAGGCCGCGGCAGCGGGTTTCTTGGCGCGCTCGGGGCGATCGCCACGGGGGCCACGCGAGGGGCGGTCACCCTTGCCGGCGGCATCCTTGGCCGGTTCCTCGGTCTTCGGCGGAGGCGGGGTGGTGCTCTCGATATGAACCTTGAGCTTCACGTGCACCTCAGGGTGGAGGCGCAGGTCGACTTCATGATCGCCCAGGGAGCGGATCGGGTGGTCGATGTGAACCTTGCGCTTGTCGACCATCGCCTCGAACTGGGTCTTCATCTCGTCGGCGATCAGACCCGGCGTGATGCTGCCGAACATCTTGCCGTCCTCGCCGGTCTTCACCTTCAGCTGCAGGGTGAGCTTCGAGAGGCTGCGGCCGAGTTCGCTCATGGCGTTCAGCTCGTGCGCCTCGCGCTCGCCGCGGCGCTGCTTCAGGACTTCCAGCCGGCGTTTGTTGGCGAGGGTTTGCGGGATGGCGAGGCCGCGCGGGATGAGATAATTGCGCGCGTATCCGGGCGCAACCTTGACGTGATCCGTCTCGGCTCCGAGCCCGACGACGTTCTTGATGAGGATAACTTCGGTCTTCGACATGGCGTGCAGGGGTTGAAATCTGGGGGGCGGTCGCCTGGGGCGGTGCCCGCCGCATCAAGTTAGGACAGGCTCAGAAAGGGACATCATCGACATCGGGAGCGGGTCCATCGGCGGGGGCCGGGGCATCGCCGGCGGGCGCGGCGCCAGGTCGCGAGATGCGCCCGGGGGCAGCGGGGGGAGGTCCTCCGCCAGGGCCACCGGGACCTCCCTCGCCCCGTTGCCCGCCCACAAACTGAAAATTCTCCATCACCACGCGGAGCTTGCTCACCTTCTGGCCGGTGTTCTTGTCATCCCACTGGTCCAGCTTGAGGCGGCCCTCGACGAAGAGCGGATTGCCCTTGCGCAGGTACTGCCCGATCAACTCGGCCTGTTTACCCCAGGCATCGATGTCGATGAAGGTGACTTCCTCCCGGGTCTCTCCGCTTTCGGTCTTATAGGACCGGTTCACCGCCAGGCCGAGCTTGGCGACCGCCTGGCCCTTGGGGGTGTAACGCAGCTCAGGATCCCGGGTGAGATTCCCGAGGAGAATCACCTTGTTGAAGCTGGCCATGGCGTCGCGGGGATGGGGGGGTGGCGTCTGTCGGACCGCCGCGGCGCGGCGGTCCCAGGCTACCGGGCGATCAGACCACCGCGGCCGCCTTCGGCGCCACGGCAGGAGCTTCGGTGAACACCACGCGAAACACGTCGTCGCTCAAACGGAACTTGGTGCGCAATCCCACCAGCGCCTCGGGTTCCGACTGGAAGATGAGATTGACGTAGAAGCCGGAGCTCGACTTGCGCTCGGCCACCCGCGCGAAGGGGCGTTTGTCCATCTTTTGGATGGTCTCGACCTTGCCGCCCGCAGCGGCGATGTCCGCGGCGATATGATCGATGACGTCCTTGACGCCCTCTTCCTTGCCCGCGGTGTTCAGGATGAACAGACCTTCGTAACGTTTCACGGCGTTGTCTCTTTCACTTGGCCTGCCCGTTGTAGCGGGCCATGGCCTTCTCGATTCCTTCGTCCAACCAACAGGCAACTTGCGCCACCGCGTGGCGTGCCACCCGCGCAAAACTTTCCGCCTCATCGGCGGTAAATCGTCCCAACACGTGCCCGGTCACCTCGCGCACCCCCGGTTCGACGCGGCCGATTCCCAGCCTCAGCCTCGCATAACCGCGGGTCCCGAGATGCTGCTCGATCGACTCCAGCCCGTGATGCCCTCCGCTGCTGCCTTCGGATCGCATCCGAACGGCGCCCAGCGGCAGGTCCACGTCATCGACCAGCACCAGCACCTGCGGCGTGGGCACCCGGTAGTACCGGGCCATCGCCCCCACCGCCTCGCCGCTCGCATTCATATACGTCTGCGGCTTGGCCAACCAAACTGTCTTCGGCGCGGACCCCACTGCGGCCCGAGCCACCTCGGCTTCGAACCGGGACTCGGTCCGCCAACCCGACCGCCACCCGCGGGCGAGTTCGTCCACCACCAGGAACCCGGCATTGTGCCGGGTTCGCGCGTACTCGGCCCCGGGATTCCCGAGCCCTACGATGAGGTAGGGTGCGTTCACGGAACCCTGGCGGCCGCGCCGCCTCACTCACGCGCCGGGAACAGGGAGCAAACCCTCCTGCCCCCGCGCGAAAGTCGTCCTTCCTACTTCTTCTCGGCCTTGGCCTTGTCGCCACCCTTCTCGGCGGCTTTGTCGCCCTTCTTGGCATCCTTGCCCTCGGCCGGGGCGGCCCCTTCCTCGCCCTTCTTCTCCTTGATCATCTCGACCTCGGCAGTCGCGGCGGCGCCCTCGGCGGCCGGCGTCTCCTCGGTCTCGGCGCGCGGCTCGGCCACGCTGATCACCGGAGCTCCCTTGTCGCCCAGGATCTCCACGCCCGCGGGGGCGGGAATCTCACCCAGGTGCAAAACCTTGTTCAGACCGAGTGAGGTCACGTCGACCTCGAGCACCATGGGCAGGTCGGCGGGCAGGGCCCGGACGCGAACCTTGAACAGCACGTGCTCCAGCACGCCGCCGTCCTTCACGCCCTGGGCGGTGCCCAGCGTCTCGACCGGCACGGAGATGGTCACCTTCTCGTTGGGATCCACCTCGTGGAAATCCACGTGCAGAATCGCGCCGGTCAGCGGGTTGTGCTGGACGTCCTGCACCAGCGCCAAGCGCTTCCCCGCGGCATCACCGTCGACCTCGAGGTCGACCAGGATGTTCTCGGACGCGGAATGCGAGATGAGCTTATCAATCTCACGCGAGTTGAGTTCGAGGTTCTGGGTGGCGCGCTTGGTGCCATAGATCACCGTGGGCACGCGGCCAGCTGTACGCAGTTTGTTCACGGCGTTTCGGCCGGTGGCGCTGCGCGCGTATGCGGTCAAAGGAACCGATTTCATCTGGTCAACTACTCCGTCCTGCCTAGCCCGTTCACGGGAGACAATCCCGGCTCGTCGCCGGGTCAACACCAGCCTGCTCAGCTGGTGCGTCCGCCCTTGAACTCAAAAAGCGAGGTCACCGACGAATTGCTGTGAATTCGTTTGATGGCCTCACCCAGCAAGCTCGCCACGGACAGGGTGGTGAGCTTGAAGCCGCTATAAGCGGGGCGGGGGACCGTATCAGTGGTGATGAGTTCGTCAATATTCGATTTCCGCAGCCGCTCCACCGCAACGTCGGTCAGCAGCGCGTGCGAGACGCAGGCGTAGATCTGTTTCGCCCCCTTGGACTCCAGCAGGCGCGCCGCCGAGGTCAGGGTGCCCGCCGTCTCGGTCAGGTCGTCCACCATCAGCACCGTCTTGCCGCGGATCTGGCCGATCACGGTCATCGATTCCACCTCGGTCGCACTCTTGCGGCGTTTGGCGACGATGGCCAATCCCGCGCCCAGAACCTGCGAGTAGGCGTGCGCCATCTTGATCCCACCCACGTCCGGGCTGACCACCACGAGGTTCTTGAGGTTCTTCTTTTTGACGTAGTCGTAGATCACCGGCGCGGCATAGAGGTGGTCGACCGGGATGTCGAAGAACCCCTGAATTTGCTGGGCGTGCAAATCCATGGTCAGCACCCGGTTGGCGCCCGCGGCCACCAGCAGGTTGGCGACCAGCTTGGCGGTGATCGGCACGCGCGGCTGATCCTTCCGATCCTGCCGGGCGTATCCATAGAACGGGAGGACCGCCGTGATGCGCGACGCGCTCGCGCGGCGCAGCGCATCGATCATGATGAACATCTCCATCAAGTTGTGATTCGTGGGCGGACACGTCGACTGCACCAGGAACACATCTTCTCCACGGACGTTGTCCTCGATCTTCACGAACGTCTCGCCATCGGGAAACTGCGTGCACACCGAGCGTCCGAGCTCGATGCCGATGCTGGCGCAAATGGACTCGGCGAGGGGAAGGTTGGAATTGCCGGTGAAGATCTTCACAGGATTGGGCGATGAGCGGAATGGGGTCTCGGGGAACTCCCACGCAGGCGGAGCACGCCCGCGCGAGGTGCGGCAGACGCTACGCGGAGAGCCCCGGACGGCCAAGATGATTGTCACGAGCAGGTTTCCGCGGCCCACCCCTCCAAGCAAAGGCCCCGGCCCCCCTTGCGGGAGACCGGGGCTCGTGGAGTTCAGCCCGGTGATATCGCTCGCGTCCCTTCCCTTCCCTTCACTTCCCTCGCGACTCGTCCACCACCACGAAGATCGTCCCGCCCTGCCGCCAGAGCTTGAGCAGAATGCGCGCGTTCTCCAGCTTCTGCACGGCGTCGATGGCATCCTCGGCGCTGGTCACCGGCTGGCGATTAATCTCCCGGATGACGTCGCCCTGGCGGAGACCGGAGTCCGCGGCGCGCGAGTCGGGGTCGATCTGGGTCACGAGCGCTCCCTCGATGTTCTCCGGGATGTCGAACCGCTGACGGAGTGCGTCGGTCACATCCCCGACCACCACGCCCTGCAAGCCGCCCACGTCCCCGTCCAGGGGAGACCTGCCCGAACGGCGCCCGGCGAGTTCCTGGTCCCCGCTGCGTTCCCGCAGCGGGATGGTCATCTCACGCTTCTTCCCATCGCGCAGCAACTCCACGCGCACCTCGCGGTTGGGGGCGGTCTGGCCGACCATGACCTTGAGATGCCGGCTGTCGCGGACATCACGCCCGTCGAAGCGGGTCACCACGTCGCCGCTCTTGAGGCCCGCCTTGTCGGCCGGCCCCTTTGGCGACACCTCGGTCACGAGCGCGCCCGTGGGCTCCTTGAGTCCGAACTCGCTGGCCAGGGACGGGGTCACGTTCTGGATGTTCACGCCGAGGAAGCCGCGCACCACGCGTCCGTGTTCGACCAGGCTCTCCATGACATTGCGCGCGAGGTTGACGGGCACGGCGAAACCCACGCCGTTGTTGCCGCCCCCGCGGCTGACGATGGCGGTGTTAATGCCCACCAGACGTCCCTCCACATCGATCAGCGCGCCCCCGGAGTTCCCGGGGTTGATGGCGGCGTCGGTCTGGATGAAGTCCTCGTACTCCAGCGCCCCCGCGTCCCCGGGGACGGCACGGCCGAGGCCACCCACGATGCCCATGGTGACGGTCTGTCCGACGCCGAACGGATTACCGATGGCGAGGACCACGTCCCCTACTTCCACTTCGTCGCTGTTGGCCACCTTGATGGCGGCCAGTCCGGTGGCCTCGACTTTGAGCACCGCGATGTCGGACTTCGGATCGCGCCCGACGACTTTGGCGTCGTACTCACGGCCATCCGGATTCAGCGCGACCTTGATTTCGTCGGCGCCGTCCACGACGTGGTTATTGGTCAGGATGTAGCCGTCCTCGGTGACGATGACCCCGGAGCCGAGCCCGTTTTGGCGCGGCATGACCATGCCCGGGCCGCGGAAGGCGTCGCCGAAGAACTCGCGGAACATGGGGTTTCCGCCGAAGGGCATGCCCTCCATGCGGCGCGGTTTGGTGCTGGTGAAGATGTTGACCACGCTGTGGGAGGTCTCCTTGACCACGGGAGCGAAGCTGGTGCGCAGCTGCGCTTCGCGTTTGAGGGGTTGCGCGTCGACCTTGAGCTTCAGGTCCGCGGCGCGTGCGCCATCCTTGGCGGTGGCCTGGTGGGTAAAGACCGCCGAGGCGGCGGCGGTGAGCAGGACGGCCCCGAGCAGGGCCAGTCGCGCGCCGCGGTTGAGTCGTGGGGGACGATTCGTGTTCATCGGGGAGGCAGGAAGTTGAGTGTTCATCTCGATCACGCGCTCACCATGGACCACGCACGGCTTCGGCAGCCTTACCGGCACATTACAGATTGGTAAGGGACCGGGCGCTGGCCTACCCTGCGCGCCACATTTCATGCGCCTGCATCTCATTGACTGGCTGGTGATCGGGGCCTTCTTCGCGCTCTATGTGGTGATCGGAGTGATGGTGGCGAAGAAGGCGGGGCAGAATTTCCAGTCCTACTTCCTGGGGGACCGGAAGATGTCATGGTGGCTGCTGGGTTTCTCGATGGTGGCCACCACCTTCGCCACCGACACCCCCAACCTGGTGACCAATATCGTCCGCACCAGCGCGGTGTATGGGAACTGGCAGTGGTGGGGGTTCCTGCTCTCCGGGCTGACCACGGTCTTCTTCTTTGCCAAGTTGTGGCGGCGGTCGGGGGTGCTGACCGACATTGAGTTCAACGAACTCCGCTACTCCGGCCAGGGTGCGGCGATGCTGCGCGGGTTCCGCGCCGTGTACCTGGGCGTGATCTTCAACACCATCATCATGGCCAACGTCACGCTGGCCGCGATCAAGATCGGGGCGATCATGCTCGGCCTGAGCCCGCTGCAATCCATCCTGATCGCGGCGCTGATCACCGCCGCCTACTCGAGCGCCGGAGGATTGACCGGGGTCCTGCTCACCGATCTCGTGCAGTTCGTGGTGGCCATGGTCGGTTCGGTCGGCGCGGCGCTGTTCGTGGTCCAGATGCCGGAGGTTGGCGGGTGGGCGCAATTGCTCCAGCGCCCGGAGGTGCAGGCCCTGACCCCCGCCCTGCCCAGCCTTACGCAGACGCCGAAGGACGTCCTGATCGCGGTGTTTCTGCTGCCCCTTGCCGTGCAGTGGTGGGCGACGTATTACCCCGGCGCCGAGCCCGGCGGTGGCGGCTACGTGGTGCAGCGCATCCTGTCGGCACGCGACGAACGGCACGCGGCCGGGGCCACGTTGCTTTTCAACCTCATGCACTACGCCATCCGTCCCTGGCCGTGGATCGTGGTGGCGCTGGCCTCCATGGCGGTGTTCCCCACGGTGGAGAGCATCAAGGCCAAATTCCCCAATGTGGACGCCACGATTGTGGGTCACGACCTCGCCTATCCGGCGATGCTGACCTTCCTGCCCGCCGGGCTGCTGGGGCTGGTGGTCGCCTCCCTGATTGCGGCCTAC
>JADLFD010000173.1 GCA_020845805.1 Verrucomicrobiales bacterium
CGGTGCCGCATTCCACCGAGAACACGATGTCCCGCGGGCATTGCTTCTTCACGATGGCGATGACGCGCGCCCAGTCGATGACCCCGTCGCCGCACGCGCAGCCCACCGGGGTCCCGGTGACCTTGCCCCGCTCCGAATCCCCCTGCGTCACCGAGATGTCTTTGGCGTGCAGGTGCACCAGCTTCTTCGCCACCTTGGTCAGCCACTTGTACGGATCCGCCCCGCACAGGAACGCGTTGCCAGTGTCGAAATTAATGCCGATGGCGGGACTGCGGACCAGTGCCGCGATGCGCGCCAGACCTTCCGGAGTGCGGCTGTACTGCTGGTGACATTCGATGCCGATCTGGATCCCACGCGGCTCCGCCACTCGCGACGCTTCCATCAGCGTGTAACGCATGAGCACAAAATCCTCCGCCTCGGTGGTCCAAGGCTGCTTCGGACCCTCGTCGGTGTTCACCACCGGTGCTCCGGATTCCGCGGCGAACCGCACCGCCTGCTTCAGGTACTCGGTGCCGATCTCCGGCTTGGTCAGAGGCGTATGCGCCGATAGTCCGGACATTCGGACCTTGTGCTTCGCGCAGGCGCGCTTGAGACGCAGCGGGTCGTCGTACATCGAGACGCTGTGGAAATAGCCCGCCTCGCTCAGGAGTTCGCGGCCCAGATGCACCATGGGCTCGACGTATTCGTAGCCCAGGTGCGCGGCCTTCTCGACGCCCCATTCGAAGGTTTTGTCTTCGTGTCGGACGAACTCCAGGTTGATGCCCAGTCGGATTTTACCCATGCGATTTGGTTTTGGGGGTTGAGGGTTCGAGGGTTCGGGTGATCAAAAGGATGTCGCGAACGACTATGAGGCGTGGGATGACCCGGATTCAGGCCGTGCTCGGATCCGTGCGTGTCATGGCTTGAGCCAGCCGGCAAAGCGCGCCTCCAACGCCTCATGCCCCCGCGGACTCGAGTACACCAGCAGCAGGTGGTGCAGCTGAATCGGCTTTCCGGACTTCACCTCGCGCGGCTCACGATCCAGACGCTGCGTCGCGGCAAGATAGGCAAACGGATTGCGCATGGTGAAGAACGCGGCCGGCCCGGCACTGGGCACCGGCCCGGCGAGGGCCAGCATCACCTCGTGGCCGTCGGATTTCCCAGACACCGCAGTCCACGCAGTCTCGGTCACGTCCCGCGTCTGAGCTTCGCTATAGGGAAGCCGTGAGGCGTTGGAAAACACCGCCACCCGGTCAAACCCTTCGGGCAGCCGCAGCCCGAGCCCGTTGTAGTCCGCCCCCTGGAACTGCACCTGGCGCAAAAGCCGGTGCGGTTCGAAACGTGACTCCCATTCGATCGCCAACTCGCCCGGCTCCGGATCCACGGTCACGGTCAAGCGCCGGTTCTCGTCGAGCAGATGTCCGATGTTCGTGCCCTGGACCGGCGCCTCCCACCGGAGGCGATGCCGGATCGTAATGCGCTCGCGACCTTCCGGCGTGCGCGCCCACTCGGCCTGGGGGTTGGCATCCGAAACCTGTCTTCCAATGGCGTCCCCTTTCTCCTCCCAGAAGTTCACGCCATTCACCTTCACGGCGTACATCAGCCCGTGATGATGGAGGTGATCCGCCGGGGCATCGCGCACCACCGGCACCCCGTCGAGCGTCGCCAGTTGCGTGACACAGGCCTTGAAGCGGTCACGCCCGAACGCATAGGTGAGCACGCGCTTCCCGTCGTAGGAGAGGATGAGCTCGTGGGTGGTGGGATGCAGGGTCGAGACGAAATGCGCGGGGACCGGCGGCTGCGCCGAGACGGGACGACAGACCCACACCAGCAACGCCACGCAACTGACCCAGCCGCGGACAGAGGCTGACCAAGGGGAAAGGGTTGTGTGCATCGACGGGCGTACGATGTCTGACTCCAGCGGGAACAACACTCCACTTCCAGCCCTGCCTTGGCCTTCCTCCGCCGTTTCTTGCGATGGCCGCACCCCGGACCGCGTTTCCGATCTCTTGGAGACTGCCTTAGCAACTTCTTAACAAGTCCGGCCGGAGTCTTGATTCACGCTCCCCCCTTGGACCGCCCTACGTTGATGCCCGGCGGACAAAGCTCTCCGCCGCCCGCCCATCAAGCGCTCATCCCCTCCCGCGTCCATGATCACCGTCGTCCTCTCTCTGGCCCTTCTCGGGTATCTGCTCGTGGTCATGGTGTGTCCGGAGTGGTTCTGATCTCCCGCCCCCATGAACCAACCCGAAGCCTGGCTTCAAATCGGCCTGTTCGTCGCCGTGCTGGCCGCCGCCATCAAACCCCTCGGCCTGTACCTCGGCCGCGTGCTTGACCCACACGGCCGCACCCTCCTCAGCCCGATCCTGCGCCCGCTCGAGGAACTCAGCTTCCGGCTGCTCGGGGTGCAGCGGGACGACGAGACCACTGCCTCCAGGTTCACCTGCTCCGTCCTGCTCTTCTCCGCGATCACCGCGCTGTTTACCTACGGGGTCCTGCGCTACCAGCACCTGCTCCCGCTCAACCCGGAACATCTGGGGCCGGTCAACCCCGCCCTGGCATTCAATACCGCGGTCAGCTTCTGCACCAACACCGATTGGCAAAGTTACGCCGGGGAATCGACCCTCTCGTACTTCTCCCAACTGGTCGGCCTGACCCTGCACCAGTTCACCTCCGCGGGCGTCGGGATCTGTGTTGCGGCAGCACTGGTGCGTGGGCTGGCCCGCTCGGAAAGTCGCACCCTCGGCTGTTTCTGGGTGGATCTCGTCCGCGTCACCCACCATCTCTTGCTCCCCGTCTCGTTGTTGCTCGCCGTGTTCCTGGTGTCCCAGGGCACGCTGCAGAACTTCCAACCCTACCTCGAGGTGCCCGCCAGCGAATCCACCCTCCTCCCCGCTCAACGTATCGCCCAGGGCCCCATGGCCTCCCAGGTCGCCATCAAAATGCTGGGCACCAACGGCGGCGGCTTCATGAATGCCAATGCCGCACACCCGTACGAAAACGCCACGCCCCTCTCCAACTTCGTGCAAACGCTCGCGATCTTTCTGATCGGTGGCGCGCTGGTCTACCACCTCGGCCACGCAACGGGAAATCCCCGGCACGGCTGGACCGTCTGGGTCACCATGATGCTGCTCTTCCTGGCGGCGCTGGTAGCCTGCGGGTGGGCGGAATCTCGCGGGATCGCCTCCCACCAAGCGCTCGGCATCACCCCCTCGGACGGCAACCTCGAAGGCAAGGAGATGCGATTCGGTATCCTCTCTTCCTCCCTGTTCGCGGTGACCACCACCGCGGCCTCCTGCGGCGCGGTCAATGCCATGCACGACTCATTCACCGCGCTCGGCGGCCTGGTCCTGCTCTTCAACATGCAACTCGGCGAGATCGTGGTGGGCGGCGTGGGCTCCGGACTCTATGGCATGGTGGTCTTCATCATCGTCGCGGTCTTCATTGCCGGGTTGATGGTGGGCCGAACTCCGGAGTACCTCGGCAAGAAAATCGAGGCGTTCGAGATCAAGATGGCCATGCTCGTCCTCCTGGCGAGCAGCGTGTGCATCCTGGGTTTCACGACCTGGGCCTGTCTCGCCGAGGCCGGACGCGCCGGACCGAACGACCAGGGTCCGCACGGCTTCACCGAGATGCTGTACGCGTTCACCTCCGCCACCGCGAACAACGGCAGCGCCTTCGCTGGACTCAACGCAAACACCGGCTGGTACAACACCACGCTCGGACTCGCCATGCTCGCCGGTCGGTTCCTGGGCATCATTCCCGTGCTCGCCCTGGCCGGATCGCTGGCCCTCAAGCGCCCGATCGCCGCTTCCTCCGGGTCATTCCCCGTTTCGGGAACACTCTTCGCGGTGCTGTTGGCCGGCACGATCCTGCTGGTGGGCGCCCTCAGCTTCCTTCCGCCGTTGGCCCTGGGACCGATCCTCGAACACTTCCAGGCCTCCCACGGCGTCCAGTACTGAACTCCCCGTCCCACTCCCATGAACGCCGTCCCCACCCACTCGCCCTGGCATCCCGCAGCCCTGGCCGCGGCGTCACGCCATGCCTTGCGGAAATTCCACCCGCGCGATCTGGTGCGGAACCCAGTGATGCTGGTGACGTTCGCGGGCGCCTGCGCCAGCACCGCCGCCCTCGTCTCGGAACCCACCGACCGGGCTTTCACCTTCCACGTCACAGTCTGGCTGTGGGTGACGCTCTACTTCGCCTTCCTCGCCGAAGCCGTGGCTGAGAGCCGAGGCCAAGCCCAGGCCGAAACCCTGCGCCGGACCCGCAGCACCACCCCGGCACGGAGACAAACGGGCTCCACCGAGGAACGCGTCGCTGCCTCCGACCTGCGACCGGGCGACCTCGTGATCTGCGAGGCCGGCGATCTCATCCCCGCCGACGGCGAAATCGCTGAGGGCATCGCCTCCGTGGACGAATCCGCCATCACCGGTGAATCGGCCCCGGTCATTCGTGAGAGCGGTTCCGACCGCAGCGCGGTCACCGGCGGCACTCGCGTGCTCAGCGATCGCATCCTGGTGCGCATCACCTCCCAACCCGGCGACTCCTTCCTGGATCGCATGATCGCCATGGTCGAGGGGGCGACACGCCAAAAAACCCCCAACGAAATCGCGCTCACCATCCTCCTGGCCGCCCTGACCTTCACGTTCCTGCTGGTCGTCCTGTGCCTGCATCCCATGGCGCACTTCGCCGGTTTCGAACTCTCCGTGACCACCCTGGTCGCCTTGCTCGTCTGCCTCATCCCCACCACCATCGGCGGACTCCTCAGTGCCATCGGCATCAGCGGCATCGACCGACTCCTGCGCCGCAATGTCATGGCCACCAGCGGGCGCGCCGTCGAAGCCGCCGGCGACGTGGACGTGCTCCTCCTGGACAAGACCGGCACCATCACCCTCGGCAATCGCATGGCCGCGGAGTTCGTGCCGGCGCCGCAAATCCAACCGCGCCAGCTGGCCGAGGCCGCCCAACTGGCTTCGCTCGCCGATGAAACCCCCGAGGGCCGCAGTATCGTCGTGCTGGCCAAAGAGAAGTACGGCCTCCGCGGTGGCGACGTGCCGCCTCACCGCATGCACTTCGTGCCGTTCACCGCGCACACCCGCATGAGCGGCGTTGATCTGCACGCTCCCGACAGCCCGGATCGGCGGTCGATCCGCAAGGGCGCGTCCGACAGCATGCGCGCACACGTGCAACGACTGGGTGGACAGTTCCCCGCCGAGGTCCTTGCCGACGTGGAAGGCATCGCGCGATCGGGCGGCACGCCGCTCGTGGTGGCCGATGGCAGCTCGGTGCTGGGCACAGTCCACCTCAAGGACGTCATCAAGGGCGGCATCCGCGATCGCTTTGCGCAACTGCGGCGCATGGGCATCCGCACCGTCATGATCACCGGCGACAATCCACTCACCGCCGCCGCCATCGCCGCCGAGGCCGGGGTCGACGATTTCATGGCTCAGGCTACTCCCGAAGAGAAGCTCGCACGCATCCGTGCCGAGCAGGCTGCCGGGCACATCGTGGCCATGACCGGCGACGGCACCAACGACGCGCCCGCCCTGGCGCAAGCCGATGTGGGCGTGGCCATGAACAACGGCACCCAGGCGGCCCGCGAGGCGGGCAACATGGTCGATCTCGACAGCAATCCCACCAAGCTCATCGAAGTGGTCGAAATCGGGAAGCAGTTGCTCATGACGCGCGGCGCGCTGACCACCTTCAGCATCGCCAACGACGTGGCCAAATACTTCGCCATCCTCCCCGCCATGCTCATGAGCGCGTTCCCCGCGGTCGCCCCGCTCAACGTCATGCGCCTGCACAGCCCGCAAA